>JAZUSM010000071.1:0-3829 GCA_045606725.1 Oscillospiraceae bacterium
TTTCCATCTATAAGAAGAACCGTGACCTGCTTTGCAGCGCACTTTCCGAGTACGGCTACAAAGTAGTACGTCCTGACGGCGCATTTTATCTTTTTGTAAAAGCACTTGAGGAGGACTCCCGTGCGTTCTGCGAAAAAGCAAAGGCACACGACCTGCTTATCGTAGCAAGCGACAGCTTTGGCTTCCCTGGTTACGCAAGAATTTCCTACTGCGTATCAACAGAAATGATTGAGCGCGCACTTCCTGCATTCAAGGCGCTTGCAGAAGAATACGGCAAATAATTCACAGCCCGAAAGACTATGGTTTTTCGGGCTGGTTTTATGAGAAGGAGTAAATCATAAATTGTAATTTGTCTGTGAGTGTGGAGTTTGGAAAGTGGAGTGAGGAGTTAAAGAGAACCATAGTTTACACAACAACTCCACACTCCACTCTCAACACTCCTAACTCTATAAATTATAATTTACCGAATAAGTCTTTTATTCTTTTCAAGTATATGTTATAATTACTATAAAAAGAACTATTATCAGTATATGAAACGAGGCGTTTTTTGTGAGAATAATTGTAATGTCCGACTCGCATGGACAAAGTTCACAGGTCGAAAGAATTATCCGTGCAAATCCTGAGGCTGACATGTTTATTCATCTTGGTGACGGTGAAGCTGAAATTGCACAGATGAAAATAAAATATCCCGATATCGATTTCCGAAGTGTACGCGGCAACTGTGACTGGAGCAAGGACTCTCCCGATTTTATGGTTGTGGACTGCGGAACAGCTAAGATTTTCTGCTGTCACGGTCACCGCTATAGCGTAAAATCCGGCACGGAGCTTCTTCGCTCAATTGCACGTGACAACGGCTGTGCGGCGGCATTTTTCGGACACACTCATGAACGTTACATTGCCCGTGAGGACGGAATTGAAATTCTTAATCCAGGAAGCTGTTCAAGTCCCCGTGACGGTAACAAACCGTCCTACGCCTTTGTTGATGTGCTTGAAAACGGAATTTTCCTGAACATCATTGACGTCGGGTATTGATAATGCGAAATGAGGAAATTTACTATGAATATAAAAAAAATAACTGCCATTGCTTGTGCGGCTGCAATGGCGGCAGGCATGTCTGCCTGTGAAAAGGAAACGGAAGATGAAGCTGTAACAGTTACCGAAACGGTACAGGTTATACAGCTTTCCCCTGAGGAGCAGATTCATTATGATATGCTGCAGCGTTCCTTTGTACAGTTTGGCAACACTCACAGGATTGAAGCAAAGCTTTCAAAGGCGGCAAGCGGCGAGGAAACCACTGTTGCGTATATAGGCGGCTCGATTACCGAGGGTATCGGCGGCGGTGCTGAGGGCTGTTATGCAAAGCTTTCCTACAACTATATTGCTGAAAATTACGGCACGGGTGACAACGTGAAATATGTCAACGCAGGCATAAGCGGTACACCGTCTATTCTTGGCAATCTTCGTGCTGAAAGGGACGTACTTGCCCATAATCCTGATATCGTATTTGTTGAATTTGCGGTAAACGATGGCGGAGAACAGCTTTACAAGGAATCCTTTGAGTCGCTTGTAAGAACAATTCTTATGCACGAAAATCAGCCTGCGGTAATTCTGCTGTTCACGGTTACTGAGGACGGTCACACTTGTCAGGAGCACATGAAGCAGATTGGTGAATATTATGAGCTGCCTATGATAAGCGTGCCTGATGCAATTCAGCCTGAATTCGAGGCAGGCAGAATGGTCTGGGACGATTACTCCGATGACGGTTCACATCCCAACACCGCTGGACACGTGCTTGTTGCAGAGTTTATTTCAAACTGGTTTGAACAGCTGAAAATGCGTGACGCAGTTGAAGATGAATACAAAATAAAGCCAATCGGCAAATTCGGAAATGCCTATGACAATGCTTTTCTTGCTGAGGCAGATTATGACAACTCAAACGAAAATATTACAATCGGTGAAACAGGAAGCTTTACCCTTGACGGAAGAAGCATTGCAGGTTTTACAAAGGGTGGATGGATTTACAATGGTGAGGGCAGTGACCCTTTGAAAATGAACATCAGGGGCAACAGCTTTTTCCTTGTCTGCAAGCGTCATAACAACGCTTCCATGGGCAAGTTCGAGGTTTACATCAACGGCACAAAGGCGGCTACGATTGACACAAACCAAAAGGACGGCTGGGGCGACCCATGGGCATTTCAGGTTATCAAGTGGCAAAGCGTGAAGGATATGGAGGTTGAGATTGTTCCCACCGCCGACAGTACAGGAAAAACAATTGAAATTTACGCTATTGCCTGCACACAGAACAGCAGTTTTTGAGTTTGAAGTCAGGAGAATACAATGAAAAAACTCATACTATCAATATTATTGTTATTTACAGTTGCTTTGTCGGGATGTACGCTGTCACTTGAGCCTGCTGAGGAAACGACAATCGGCGAAATTGTTGTCATTCCGCCGCAATCGGTACTTGGACACACTGAGCCTGATGAAACCGAAGTTTCACAGCTTCAATCCGCTTGGGAGGAATCACAGAGCGAAGTGCTTCCTGCTGCTCCTGAAGAGCCTGAGGTGATTGTGATTGAAATTCCGTCAGAAACAACTGTTACCACAACGGAAACAACCACCGCAGCTACTACCACAGTTGCGACGACCACGCAGAAAAAAATTCACGTCAGCCGCAAATCAGCTGAAGAAATTCTTTCGGAAATGACTCTTTCTGAAAAGGTCGGACAGGTTATTTTAGCACGCTATCCGTCAGATGCGGCGGAGCAGATGGCACAATACAAATTCGGCGGATACACTCTTTATGCTCAGGATTTCAACGGTGAAACACCTACCACCATAACGGGAGAGCTGTTCGGCATATCACTTGAAAACAAGGTAGTGCCGTTCTTTGCAGTTGATGAGGAGGGCGGAAACATAACCCGTATCAGCCGTTATCTTGCTTTTGCGGAAAAACGTCTGCCAACTATACAGTCAGCGCTGAAAAACGATATGTCTGTAAACGAATGGGTGACAGAAATGGTTACCATACTGAACAGTGCTGGGGTAAATCTGAACTTTGCGCCTGTTGCTGATGTTGCTGAAAGCAAGGAGGATTACATTTACGGACGCACGGTAAGCCTTGATTACAAAAAGACCGGAAAAATAATTGCTGAAATTGTTACAGAAATGAACAATCAAGGGCTTATGGGCTGTCTGAAGCATTTTCCTGGGTACGGCTCAAATGTTGACACCCACAAAGGAATTGCCGTTGACTCACGTTCACGAAAGGATTTTGAAAGCAAGGATTTTATCCCCTTCAAAAGAGGCATTGAGGCAGGTGTACCAATGATTATGGTCAATCACAACATCGTTGAGGCATTCAATGATGATGTACCTGCAAGTCTTGCCCCTGAGGTACACGACCTGCTCCGTGACATGGGCTTTGAGGGCATAATCATTACTGATGATTTAGGTATGGACGCAATCACTCTTTACTCTGACGAGCCGTATGTTGAAGCATTTCTTGCAGGAAATGACATGCTGTGCACCAGTGACGGTGAAGCAACCTACAAGGCGCTTTATGCGGCTGTACTTGACAAAAAAATTTCCGAGGACAGGCTTGACGAAAGCGTGCTGAGGATACTGAAAGCCAAAATCGAATATGAAATTATCCAGTAAAACAGAAAAACCACTCTCACATAAGTGAATGAAATAGTCAATAGATAGTAGACATAAAAAAACCGGAGTTAAGCTGTCAGTTCAATGCGAAATTGAACTGGCGGCTTTCTGTTTAATTTACGAAGAGGTCTAATGAAATTAAAGTAATGAACAGTCTGAGAAATTACAG
>JAZUSM010000072.1:0-23890 GCA_045606725.1 Oscillospiraceae bacterium
ATATTTTTATACCTCTGATAAATTGAATCTTATCAATTATTCGATTCAGCTTTGATTGCTACATATTGTTCGGACTGCATTTCCAATAAAAGTAATAGAATAAAAACATTCTCCCAAATGAAGAATGTCTGAAACAGCGGCTGGAACCTTATAAAGTAAAGCACTATAAATGCCACCGCATATACTATCGACGTCAAGGAGACTATGCGCTGTTTTTTGCTTTTTGAAAATATAGCTGACAAAATAAAAGAAACCGTAGTCACAAGCATCAGGCATATTGCAAAATCATTATGAAGATTAATAGTTATAGCAGTTGGTGCTTCACTGTAAAAGTTATACGGAAAAAGTGCTGTTCCGAATATGCACAGTAACACAACTGCATAAATTATTTTTTTGAACAGAATTATTTTTATTTTTGCTATGTAATAAATAAGCATTGTGATAATGATAACGGCTGAGACAAACCATATGACAGAAGTCGGACGGCTCAATCCAACATAAGATGAAAATGAAATTCCGAGGTCATATCGGTGAGTATCCGTTATCCAAGCGGATAATACAGCTATGACATTTGCCATGAGAAACAATATTCCTGCAATAATAGGGATTTTGTTCTTGAAGTTATTCATTTGCAATTCCTCCGTAAGTTCTTTTTGTCACTAAGTTGATTATAACAAAGTATTCACATGAAGTCAATGCCATAAGCAACGCAAAGCCACTTTTGACATCAATATCAAAAGTGGCTTTTTAATACTTCTATATGACTATCGGAATAAGTTCCCAGCGTTTTTTATTTATTCGGTTTGGGGTATCGCCTGAATGTAGATTTCAATGGCAATCAGAATAAATGCGTACAGCATCGGCTCGCAACCCGAGCGTATTCCGATTGTGTAGGTTACGTTACCGTAAATTCCCGTGAAGCCGTTGTTCAGCATATTCACCTCGGTAAGTCCCAGTAGGTTGAATATCACGGAGGACACAGCCAACGCAAGTGCCGCAAATTTAAGTTGTCGGCGGTTTTCAGTTGTGTTTATCTGTCCGTTTGCGGCGGAATACAGAAGCTTTATAAGGACAATTACCACAATTGCCGAAGCCGCAAATACAGGTAAATCTTTGACAAATCTGAAAAGAAGCACCTTTGTGTAATCCGCTTCCGAAACAGCTTCCGCTCTCGGCAGGTCAAGTAACATGGAGTAAAAGGGAAGACGTGCATTTGCACTGCTGAAAAGCTCGTAACAGCGTACAGCAAACCGCCACAGCATAAATCCGAAAGCAGAAATTCCCGTTACCCACGCACAAGCTTTAAGTGCAAGCCGTACGCCCACAACGTTTTTGCCGTGTGTGGCCTGTTCATAATGAAGCAGAATAAGTCCGTATGCGATAATCAGAAGCGGTATTCCGTAAACAGCGTAAAGCTGAGGGTAATAGCTTTGCGTAGCCATAACTCCCTTGAAGTTATCAGTCTGTGGGAAAAGATTTGCTGTTTCAACAACAGTGTTTTCCAATGCGTACAACCCACCCGAAAGCAACAGCAGCCACGCTGTACGCTTTTTGTGTATTGTCTGCTTGTCAGCACGGCGGAGAAAAATCAACAGCGAAACCACCATTACCACAGCAGCCGTGTTAAGCAGAATATCCTTGACAGGAGTTTTGACATGCTGAAGTGTGGCAAGGAAGCCTGCTTCGTCAACAAAAGAATTGTCCCGGGTTATATCGATGAAAAACGTGCCGCAGTAGTTATGACCGTAAAAACCTGAATTGTCAGGCTGTGCATCAATGGTATGGACACCGAGAAAATGAACTGCAAGCAGCTGCACTGCCACAAACGCAAAATATCCGATTACAAGCGCCGTCACAACAAAACTTATCAGATGAAGTTTTTTCTGTAATTTGTCATTGGTGTTCAAAAAAATCCGTCCCCTCAAAAATTATAGATTGAGCAATTTCTCCGCATTTTCGTGCAGAATCATTTCACGTTCTGCCTCGGTAAGCGGAATACGATTGAAACGGTCAAGCTCCTCGGAAGCCTCCCACATCGGAAAATCCGTGCCGAAAAGCACCTTGTCCGCACCGAAATGTTCAATAAGTTCTTTTGCACGCTCAGGCTCCATTGCGTAGAGGGAGCTTGACGTGTCAACCCACAGATTGTCACGGCCTGCAAGGCAATCCTCGGCGTCCTCCCATTCCGACCAGCCGCCGAAATGTGCACCGATTACCTTGAGGTTGGGGAACTTGTCCATAACCTTTGCAAGACGCTTCGGTTTGGAAAATTCATAGCGGTAGTCACCCATATGAATAAGCACCGCAAGCTTGCCCTCAATCATTTTGAAAAGCTCCATAGCCTTGTCGCAGTCAAGGTTGAAACGCTGGAAATCAGGGTGAAGCTTGATGCCTTTCAGACTCATGTTTACCGCACGGGCAATCTCGTCACCGAGGTCGGGACAATCGGGGTGAAGCGTAGCAAAACCAACCAGTTCGTCGGGGTGTTCCTTTACGCTTTCAGCAATGAAATCATTGATGCTGTGAACCTGTGATGGGGTTGTAGCAACAGACTGTACCACGAATTTTTCAATGCCGTTTTTCTTTCCGTTTTCGATAAGTGTGTCAACTGTTCCGTCCATTTCCATTGTCAGCTCGCTATAGAATTTTCCGATTCCCGCAACTGCCTTTTCAGCAATTTTTTGGGGGAAAATGTGAGCATGAGCGTCAATAATCATTACAAGGACTCCTTTGAATTTATTTATTCAGAGCACCTGAAAAAGCTGTGTCCTTCCAGTTGCCCTTGAAGTAAAAGCAGAATGACATTACCGCAGCAAGTGACCAGCCTATTGGCCAAGCCCATAAGAAACCATCAAATCCCATTTTTGGAACTAAGATATACGACAGCGCAACTCTCAGCAGCAAATCGCTGAATGTTGCCGCCATAAACGAGCGCATTGCCCCCGCACCTTTCAGTACGCCGTCCGCAAGAAGCTTTACTCCGAGTACAATGTAAAACGGAGCAGCAGCACGGAGAAACGACGTGCCGATTTTAAGCGCCTCCTCCGACGGCTCGGAGAAGAACAGCTCAATCATAAAATCACTGAACCCGATGTAGCAAACAAGGAACGGCACAACGCAAATTGCTGTAAAAACAAATCCAGCCTTGAAACCCTGGGGAATACGCTCGTGCTTGCCTGCACCGATATTCTGTGCGGTGTAGGAGCTTATTCCGTTTGAAACGCATGCCATAGCGTTTACCGCAAAGGTGTTCAGCTTGATTGCCGAGGAGTACCCAGCAATAACCGCCGCGCCCATATCGTTGATAAGACTCTGAATAAACAGATTTCCAACAGAAACGAAGCTTTGCTGACATATAGTCGGAATAGCAATTCTGCTGATAGTTTTCAGCATATTAGGTGAGAAAAGGGGACTGCGGTGCGACGTCTGAATTTTGCGCAGACGTGTAAAAAGCGTTGCTGCCGCCAGTACAGCAGAAGCACCCTGAGCAATGAAGGTTGCCCACGCAACACCAGCAACGCCCATATCAAGCGGGATAACCATAATCAGGTCGAGAATGATGTTTGCCACAGATGAGATAATGAGGAAAATAAGAGGAGTTTTCGAGTCACCCAGCGCAGTAAAAATACCCGTACATACGTTGTAAAGAAACAGGAAAACAAGTCCCCCTATGTAAATGCGGAGGTACAGCACTGAGTCCGCAAAAATGTCAGACTGAGTGTTCAGCAGAGTCATAATAGGCTCGCAGAAAATGAAACCTGCAATTGTGAGAATTATCGCAAGGGCAATGGTAGTAATCAGCGAGGTCGAAACCGCAGTTTTCATGCGCACGAATTCCTTTGCACCGAAAAGCTGGGAAATTACAACCGCACAACCGCCGTTTATTCCGTTTGCAATCTGAATAAAAAGCATTGTCACAGGGTAGGAAGCACCTACCGCCGCAAGTGCAAGCTCGCCGTCAAGAGGTGTCGTGCCTACAAAATTGCCTGCAATAATGCTGTCGCAGATATTGTACATCTGCTGAAAAGCAATACTTATCAGCATCGGCAGAGTAAAACGCCATATAAGTGATGAAGGCTTGCCCTTTGTCAAATCGGTAATCATTTTAAATCCTTTCTAAGGGAAACCGATTAATACGTTGCACTTTAATCAGTTTTCCTGCAGATTATAAAAATCTGTTATGGTTATATTATACAACTTCATTTTGTAATTATCAATCGAAAACAGCACAAACTTACAAAATAAATTACAGAAAAGATTGTGCGGTTTTGGCTATGAAATAAAGTAAAGGGTCAGGTTATACCTAATTATATACAAAAAATCATCGCAAAATCATGTATGCAAATTTCGGCTTGATTTTTTGTATAGTTTTTAATTGCTGTTTAGTATGAAATGTCCCCGTCATAAGACAGGGACATTGTAATCATATTGTTGAAACGAAACGACCGAAAGCAGCAATGCCCTTTGCGGTACGCTTGTAAACACCTGCGTGTTCAAGCACCTTTGAGAAAACAAGACCGATTTCCTTCTGAATGATTTCGTTCACATTTTCAGCAGTAATTGTGTTTCGTGCGGAAAATTCCTGAGCCCAGTCAGCATGCTTTTCAAGTTCAGGAACAAGACGTACAGCCTCAACACCCTTGTTAACAAGAACATCAGCAAGCTGTTCCATCTCAGATTTAAGACGTGCAGGAAGTACAGCAAGACCCATAACCTCAATAAGACCGATGTTTTCCTTCTTGATGTGGTGAAGCTCACTGTGCGGGTGATAAACGCCGAGAGGATGTTCCTCAGTGGTAATGTTGTTACGCAGAACAAGGTCAAGCTCATAGTAGTTGCCGTTTTTGCGTGCAATCGGAGTAATGGTGTTGTGTGGTACACCGTCAGTTTCCGCAAAAATGAAAGCACTCTCGTCGGAGTAACCCCTCCACTTAGTAAGAATTCTGTCGCCCAGCTCGACAAGTCTTTCGTAATCATAGCTGCGCAGACGGAGCACGGACATAGGCCACTTTACACGACCCACCTCAACATCTTCAAAGTTAGGAATTGTGTATGTTTCCTCAATCGGAGCAGAAGCCATCGCAAAGGTGTAGCGTCCGCCCTGGAAGTGTTCGTGGGCAAGAATTGAACCGCCTACAATCGGCAGGTCAGCATTTGAACCTACAAAGTAATGCGGGAACTGTTCAACGAAATCAAACAGCTTGCTGAACGCAAGACGGTCAATTTTCATCGGAGTGTGCACGCTGTTGAGAAGAATGCAGTGCTCGTTGTAGTAAACATAAGGAGAGTATTGCAAGCACCAGCGCTCATCGTTGATTTTAACAGGGATAATTCTGTGGTTCTGACGTGCAGGGTGATTTACACGTCCTGCATAGCCCACATTTTCCTCGCAGAGAAGACATTTCGGGTAATCGCTCTGCTTGGCATTGAGTGCAGCAGCAATAGCCTTGGGGTCTTTCTCAGGCTTGGAAAGATTGATTGTAACATCAAGTGTGCCGTATTCAGTTTCGGTAGTCCACTTCATATCTTTTTTGATGCGGTAACGTCTGATGTAGTCGGTGTCACAGCTGAGCTTGTAGTAATAATCCGTAGCAGCTTCAGGCGACTTTTCACGGTAAAGCTTTCTGAACTTTTCAATTACCTCAGACGGACGTGGGGTAAGACAGCCCATAATCTTTGTATCGAGCAGGTCACGGTAAACAATGCTGTTCTCAATTACACCCTTTTCCACAGCATAATCAAGAAGTTCCGAAAGAACAGGCTCCAGTTCAATGTTTGTGAAGTTGTCCTCAGGAGGATTGTAGTCATCAATACCAAGGACATCGCATATAAGATTTGCAGAATAAATTCTGTCCTCTGCGGAAATGAGATTGTTTTCAAGACCGTAGCATACAAGCTTACGGACAGCGTTATGTATGTTGTTGGACACTTTAAACAGCTCCTTAAATTATATTTGAAAATACATATTAATTATAGCACATAAAAATTCTCTTTGCAATAACAATGTGTTGATTTTAAATGTATGTTGTGATATAATTTACAAAATGCTAATCTAACAGAAAGGAAAATTCTCATGGAACTTAATGAAACCTCATCTGCAGTAATTGCTATTGCCGCATACATTCTGATAATCAGTATAATTTCAGTAATCATGACAATCAAGGATAAAACCTGCGCAAAGAAAGGAAAGTGGCGTGTTCCCGAAAAAACGCTGTTCATACTGTCAGCGCTCGGCGGCTCAGCCGCAATGTACATAACCATGAAGGCCATTCGTCACAAGACACAGCATAAACGCTTTATGATTGGAATTCCGGTAATAATGATTGTGCAGACACTGTTGATTTCAGGAGTAATTCTGATTAAAACAGGTGTAATTTCAATATGAAAAAAGAATGCGGAACAACCGATGTTTGTTCCGCAATTTTTATTATTTAATACTCTGCTCACGAAGTTTTTTCTTCAGCTGTTTTTCCTCATACATAAGCTTGTCAGAGGTCTTTATCAGGTCTTCAAAGTCGAGTTCTCCAGGATTTTGGGAGGCATAAATGCCAACACTCGCAGAAATTTCATAGGGCTTGTCGTATTCGCTGTTACGTGCCGAAATAAAGCCGTTAAGCTTATTACGGATTTCGTTTTCGTCACAGTTACCTGCTATAACCGCAAGCATTTCGTCACCGCCGAAGCGTACGCAGAGAGCCTGTGGCGGACAAGCATGTCTTAAAGCCGCAGCAACTGTGGCAATTGCAAGGTCGCCTTCACCGTGACCGTAACAGTCGTTGATAAACTTCAGTCCGTCAAGGTCAGCAAGAACAACAGTAACAAGTGTATCCTTATCCTGAATAAGATGCTTGTAAGCCTTGGAAAAGCCGCCGCGGTTATAAAGTCCTGTCAGAGTATCAAACTTATATATTTCCTCAATCTGTTCACGGAGATAATGCTGGTGACGCATATTACGGAAACCGGCGAATGCGTTGTTCAGAGCGGTTGATGTCTGAGAAATCTTATTATATTTCTGAATATCATAATCCTTGTAATAGAAACAAGTATATCCCATGGGAATGTCAATAGAATGAATTGCTGTAAAGATTACCGTACAGCCGTCATCTATTTTTTTCTCCAATTCAGGAACCAGCATTTCTGTTTTGAATTCATACGGATTACGGTTATATAAATAATCCGTATCCATAATTACACAGAGATCGTCACCGAACTTGCTTTCTGTTTTAGAAATCAAAGGATTGATTGTACAGTCAATGCATTCACTTTTCAGCAATATGCAGACATCATCCCATACAAGGTTTCTTGATCTGATTATTTCAACAGCCTCATCAAGTGTCAGACAGTTCTGGATTTTTGCTGATATTTCAGCAAGAATACGTTCCTCCTCAAGATAACGGTTAAAAGCATTATGGTGATAAATAAGTTTTTGCGAAATGTTATATTTGAGTTCGCTTGTGCAGCCGCAGGATTGCATAAGCTGAAGATGCGGAACAATACCGAAGCTGCCGCTGGTGATTGTTCCTTCAATAACACCAGGGAGAATTTCAGTTGTTTTCTGTGCAAGTTCTGCATAACTGCAAAGAGAAGATGAAATTCTCGGAACAGAGTAGTATATATCCTCTATTCCATCAAAGCCTGTAACAATCACATCTTCAGGAACGGAGTAACCGTATTCCGCAAACGTGTTGCAGACCGAAATAGCCATTGTATCGTTGGCGCATATCATAGCGTCAGGTACATTGTTTTCTTCGATAAGTTTAATAGTAGCATTTCTCGCAGGTACAGACCAGAAATCGCCGTAACTTACCATGTCCTCGCTGAACGGGATATTGTATTCACCAAGTACTTTTTTGAAAACATCAAGACGTGTCTGAGAAAAATCATTATTTCTCATACCGTTCATATAGTGAATTTTTTTAGGCTTATGCTCTCTTATAACATGACGTACCATTTCGGCAAAGCCTGCTTCGTAGTCAAAATTGACAGTAACATATTCTTCAGAACGGTTGCCGATAATGACAACGGGTACACCATCTTTTTTTGCGTTATTAAGTATATTGTCAACAACTTCAGGAAATTTCAGATACTCTTCTATAATAACAATTGCGTCTACAATTTTATTGCGGACAAGTTCAAAAACAGATGCTTCACCCTTGGAAACAGCATCCATATTATACAAATCAGAGCAGGTATTGAAAACAAGCAGACCGTAGTTGATTTTTTTAAGGTGCTCATTAAACGCCTCAATGAACTGGTTACAGGAAGAGTTATGAATCTGAGATGCACAAAGGGCTATAATCTTTTTATTGCCAAGCATATTGATAACCTTCTTTCGGCGAACGGTAAATATACAGTTATTATAACTCATCTGTGTTTTTTTTTCAATATCGTCATAAACATTTTGTAATAATTGTTAAAAAAATGAACGGACGTCTGTCGAAAATGATAGACGTTCGTCCTGTAAATCAAATCATATGCAGTAATATCCGGCAGAACAAGGTGCTACAGTTACTTTTCCGTCTGCAAAGGATACCGCCCCGCCAAAGCCGTAAACGGTTTCTTTTGGAATGATATTGCAGTCAAAGCTTACTTCCCTTGCGGCAGGATTGATAATAACAAGTATTTTTTCATCTCCCGCACTTCTGATGTAAGCAAGAGGATAAGCGTCCTTTTCAGCATAAATAAATTCAATTTCTCCCTTGCTCTGTAAAGCGGCGTGCTTCTGACGTACAGCAATAAGCTTTTTCACTTCATTGTAAAGTGAATTTCTGTCAGCAATCTGTGCCTCTGCTGTCGGACGGTCAGTGCTTTTATCCTGTGGAATATAAAGCTTTTCTATCGGCGCAGAGCTGAATCCCGCATTTGTAGAGCTGTCCCACTGCATAGGAGAACGTGAACCTGTTCTTCCGTAACCACCCTCCACTGAAACAAGATTTTCCACATAGCGCATACCGATTTCATCACCATAGTAAATGAACGGCGCACCGGGCATTGAAAGCAGGAAAGCAAATGCAATTTTCAGATTATCCCCATGAATTGAACGTGCAAGTCTGTCCATATCATGATTACCCGACGGTATGCAGATAAGTCCCTTGCGTTCAGATTTTTCATAATTATCCTTGTATTTGGCAACGAATTCAGATACGTCGCCCTTGCCCCTGTCAGAGAAAAACGGTTCTTCACAGCGGAACAGGTCATTGTAATGCGACGGACCGAAATGAAGCAGGAAATCCATGTGGAAGCCACCCTGAATTGACTTGTCAGGCTCGCCCCACTCGGAAACCATTGCCGCCGACGGGAATTCCCTGTCAAGAAATTCACGGACATTCTGCCACAATGCAATTGTACCCTTGCTGTCCTCATCATGCTTTACAAGTGACCCTGCCATGTCAACACGGAAACCGTCACAACCCATTCCAAGCCAGAAACGCATAATGTTTTTAAGTTCCTCAAGTGTAGCCTTAGGACCCTCATCGTCCATAGACTGCTGCCATGGTCTGTCAGGCTTGTAGAAACCGTAATTCAGAGCAGGCTGATGTGAGAAGAAATTTACAGCACAGCTGCCGTCACGATCGGAAATTCCGCGTATGCAGCCCATACCATGAGGTTCTTCCCAGATTGAGTCTGTCCATACATAGCGGTCAGTAAATTCATTCCGTTCAGCCCTGAGCGACTCCTTGAACCACTTGTGCTCAACAGAAGTGTGTCCCGGAACAAGGTCAAGAAGAACGTGCATGTCACGCTTGTGCACCTCCTCAAATAGCCGTTTCAGGTCTTCGTTTGTGCCATAACGCGGAGCAGCGGAGTAATAATCGGAAACATCATATCCCGCATCACCGAACGGCGACTCAAAGCACGGATTTAGCCATATTGCATTGCAGCCAAGCTCCTTTATGTAATCAAGCTTGCTGATGATGCCGTTGAAATCACCGATGCCGTCACCGTTTGTATCACAGAAGGACTGAGGATAAATTTCGTAAAAAACAGCGTTGTCAAGCCAGTTGGGCTGATTTGTACTCATAGTAATTCTCCTTACGACCTTAAAAGGTTAAGTGTACTGAATCGAAAAAGTTCATTTTCTTTTCCGAAAGCATACTCGTGTATATCTTCCATATCCGGATGCTGTATATTTAATCTATCAAGTACTTTCAATGTATCCCAAAGATATACAATTCTGCCATCTTCAAAAAAATCATAGCTCAAATCGCTGTCAATGCTGAGAGCGTTGTTTACTGCCCTCAGTAAGTTAAAGTCAGTGCGCATATACAATTCATGAACTCTTTTTTTGAACTCCTCATCTAAAGTACTGCATTTTAATCGGGGCAATTCATATTTTTTTCTTACATATTCACAGCTGTGCGAATTAATACATAATCCGTAAGTTGCTCCGTATTCAGCAAATTGATATCTCAGATTATTACAACTATCGCAAACGCAAATGCAGCGTTTGGAATTAAGAACAGGCATAACAAATGGACATAAAATACTTTCAGGAAGCCATCTGCTGCTTTCATAAGCCCATTTTCCGCAAGAAGTAGCTCTGATTCCATGTTCATTTTCAGAAACGCCTGTAAGCCATGTGTAATCTGTCAGATATTCCAGAATTTCACGCCATTCCTCATAGTTATATCCAAAATGTTCTATTAAAGCAATAATACATTTTATCTGGTATGCCATCAGACCTTGGTTATTTAAATTATCAAGCGTCTTTTTCATTATATCTCCTTTGCGTTTTATTGACTTTATGATATCATATGTGTTTTAATTAATAAAGTACAAATCCTGAACAATATTATTCTGTTTTTTACTTGCAATCTATGCAGTGATATGCTATAATAAGTGCAATACAATACTGCCACCGGGTAGAAAAGTGATGAATTGTAATTCAGCACTTGTCCCACATCGTTAGGTCTTTGAAGATGTGGGGCAGGTGCTTTTGTTTTTGAGAGGAGAACGTCTATGCTTCATAATCCATTTGCAGGACTGAAAAAACGTGAGTGGTGCCTGTGGATAATATCCCTTATAGTCGTAGCCGTGTCAAATATTCTTGCAGGCAAGGCAGACCCCGTAACCCTTTCCGCTACACTCATAGGCGTAACAGCTTTGATTTTTGTGGCAAGGGGAGACGTGTGGGGACAAATTCTCACAGTTGTTTTCAGCGTGCTTTATGCAGTAACTTCGTACAGCTTCCGATACTACGGAGAGATGATTACCTATATGGGAATGACTGCACCAATTGCAGTTTTTTCCATTGTAACATGGCTGAAAAATCCAAGTGCCGAGGAAAAGAATACCGTTGAAATAAGCCGCCTCAGCCGTAAAAGTAAGATTGTAATGATTATCCTGACAACAGCCGTTACCGTTTGCTTCGGAATAATTCTGAAAAAGCTTGAAACGCCCAATCTCATTATCAGCACGGTTTCAATCACAACAAGCTTCCTTGCCTCATACCTTATGATGCTGCGCAATTCATATTATGCACTTGCATATGCTGCAAATGATGTGGTGCTTATAATCCTTTGGGTGCTTGCATCACTGGACAATATCGGTTATGTTCCTATGATTGCCTGTTTTGCAATGTTTCTGATAAATGATGTGTACGGATTTGCAAGCTGGAAAAAACGTGAAAAAAAGCAGAGAAAATCATTTGTGCAAAACATCAATAAAGTGTCATGAATTTTTGTATTCTCTTGTGCAAATAATTCAATAACGCTCTTGACAAATTTGTCGGAAAATAGTAAAATAATATAAAGTACACTTAAAATGACATTTTCGAAAGGATTTGGTAAAATGAAATTGTCAAAATTAGGCAAATCAATTCTTCTTGTTGTAAATCCCATGTTGCTATTGCTTGCCGCAGCAATTACAATTGCATTCTGCATCTTGTTTACACAAATTGAAACAAAGAATCTTGCCGATTCTGCACAGGTTGCTACCAATGTACTTCAGTACAACCTGAAGCTTAAGGGTGAGGAATCTGCCATGGTTGCCAAAGTTCTTGCTGACGATATGGCTTTTGTGGAAGCTATAGATGCCAAGGATACAGATACAATGACAGAAACCTGGAACAGCATTGAAAAATCTGCAGGCATGTTCGGCGTTTTTGTAAACAGCGATGGTATCATCTCAATGAAAACCGAAAACTGCAACCTTTCCTCCGAAGGTATTATGGAGGCAATGGGTGCGAGCAAAAATGGTATTGCTTCCGACAGTGAGCTTTATCTCTATTACCGAGGCGTCCAGAAGGCCGGCAAGACTACAATTATTGTAGGCTATTCCTATAGTGATGTTGATGCAGTTGACGGCGTTATGGAGCAGACAGGCAGCCAGGCTACAATCTTCTATGATGACAACAGCATGGCCTCCCGTATTTCTACAACTATTACCGATGAAACGGGTGCAAGAGTTACAGGAACAACAATGCTTGGTGAAATCCGTGAAGCGGTTATCGAAAATGGGGAAACCTATCAGCAGATTACTGAGCTTTTCGGTGAAGAATATATGGCTATGTATACTCCTCTTTACGACGATAAGGGCGTAATCAGAGGCGCTTACTTCACAGGTACTCCTACCGCAACAATGGTTAATAACCGTAATTCAGCCATAACACTTGGTATAATTGTTGCCGCTGTCTGCCTTGTGGCATCAGCTGTGTTCATTCTCATTTATGTTCAGAAGCATATCGCAGCACCTGTTGTTATGGTAAAGGATATGGCTGTTGAAATGGAACGCGGTAATCTCCGCGCAAATCCTGGTATCACCCAGAAACTCAGAAACGATGAAATCAGTGAGCTTGCTCATGCTCTTGAATCTGCAATATATGAGCTTAACAGCTATGTTGGTGACATTTCTGAGCGTATGGACCAGATGTCACAGGGTAATTTCGGATACGAGTCCAATGTGAACTATACAGGTGACTTTGTGCGTATCGGTGAAGCAGCACAGGAACTCCGCGAAAAAATGGGCGACGTAATCGAAAGCATCAATATCTCTGCCGATGAGGTTTACAGCGGTTCCGAGCAGATTTCCAGCGGTGCAGAAACACTTGCCGAAGGTACAACCCGTCAGGCTGCTGCTTCCGAAGAACTTTCTGCTTCAGTTGCGGAAATTACAGAACAGATTACATTCAATGCGCAGAATACAGCAAAGGCTAAGGAACTTTCCGAAACATCTCTCAGAATGGTAAACGACCAGAATGAGCAGATTTCTGAAATGATTCAGGCAATGGATAATATCGAAGTAAGCGCATCTGAAATCAATAACATCATCCAGACTATCGAGGATATCGCATTCCAGACCAATATCCTTGCTCTCAACGCAGCAGTCGAAGCGGCAAGAGCAGGGGAAGCAGGCAAGGGCTTTGCAGTTGTTGCTGATGAGGTAAGAAATCTCGCAATAATGTCCGCAGAAGCAGCCCAGACAACCTCCAATCTTATCACTACATGTATCGAGGCTGTCAATAACGGTGCAGAAATTGCCAAGACAACTGCTGAAACAATGACAAGAGTAATTGATATTACAAATGAAACCAATGAGCTTATCGAAGGTATTGCCAAGCAGACAATCAAGCAGTCTGAGGCTGTTCAGCAAGTCAAGTCCGGTATCGACGAAATCTCCGAAGTCGTTCAGGAAAACAGCGCAACAGCTGAAGAAAGTGCAGCAAGCTGTGAACAGCTCAATTCTCAGGCAATTATTCTCCGTGATAAGATTTCCGTCTTCCGTACATAAAATATTGCTGTATAAAAGCTACCCGCTTGCTTGTCGGGTAGCTTTTCTTTTGTAATCGGAATATCTGAACTTGCAATGAATAATTAATAATAATCAGGATTTTTATTTGTGTCGATTTTAATACTATTATGTGAAAATACTTGAAAATTTTATATTTTTATGATATAATAAAAACAATTGACAAAAATGTTTATGATTTGTTCAAAAAATAAAATTACAGAAAGGATAAGTATAACCACACGTTATACGTTAGAAAAATGTTGCTTATTAATACTCTTATTGCACTTATTCCTTTTTTTCTTATAGTAGTGTGCTCAATTATTCATTTTGTCCTCCCATTGAATAAAAGCCTGAAGAAAGCACAGGAAAAACCGCTGGCATATGGATTTATACTTGGTATTCTGTCTTTTTCAATGGCATTGAATCATGCGGCAGATAACTATAAAACTTTTTCAATAGTCAATATTTCTTTATTTGATGCATTAATGATATTAATGCTGGTGTGCCAGATTCTCTGCCTGATTTCTGTATTCAAAAATCATAAATCAGGAGTGCCTCTGAAAGATATAGCTGTTGCTGATATCGATAGTAAGGCTTCAGTGCTTTATTCTGACGAAACAAAAGCACTGTTTAAAAAAATCAAGGAAAATAATTCAGACAAACGCAGCTATCCGAAAAGAATTGCTTTACTTGTGCTTCCTTTTGTCAGCGCAGGTTTTATGTATTTCATTTTCGGCGTGTACGAACTGTATTTTTCCAATGTGAACGAATGGAAATTCATCTTCTCGGATATACTTCCTCCGTCACTGCTGTTCTTCCTTGGAATGATAATTGTTGCATTGCTTGTTGCGGCAGTTGTAAAGGGCAAGAATCTTGACAGACTTGTATTGATTTTAAGTTCAGTATGTTTGATGTCATATGTGCAGTATGCCTTTATGAATTCAAATACCTTTATTTCCGGTGCAGCACTGGATACGCCATTGTGGATTACATATATCAATCTTCTGTTTTGGGTTGCTGTTCCTGTGGCATTGTGTTTATACTATAACAAAAGCGGAAATAAATCCGTTGTAAAAATATCTGCTTTAGCTTCTTCTGCAATTATTCTCATTCAGGGTGCAGCATTGCCAGTGCTGCTTATAAACGGACTTTCTGAACCGCAGAGCAAGACACATACAGGTTACAAGCTTGATGGCTCAAAGCAGTTTGAAGTATCCTCGGATGAAAATGTTGTTGTATTTATTATGGATGCATTTTACTCCAAGTATTTCAGCGACCTCTTAGCTGAACAGCCAGAGTATTATGAAACTTTTTCCGATTTTATATTCTTTGATGATGTCAATTCAGAAATTGCTGCTACAACCATTTCTATGCCACATATCCTTACTGCGCACGGCATTGATTATTCCATTCCTACTATGGAAGCAACAAAGCAGTGCTGGAACAGCAGTGAAGCGGAATTTTTCTACAGCAGTGTACATGACGCAGGATATAAGGCGGAGCTTTACAGCGACAGTGATGTTTATTATGGCGGCGCTGAAAATATGATGGGAAAGATAGATAATATATCAAGGTATGAATTTACATATATTACCGAAAAAACGCCTACATTCCTTTCTCTTGCATCACTCGCTGCATACAGATATTTTCCGTATTGGCTTAAGGAAATAGTATATATAAGCGATATTCGCTATGTCAATATGTATACTACTTCGGATTCTGTGTATGCAGACCAGAATTACAGTTCATGGGAAAGTATTTCTGCTTCCTCAAGGGACAGGGGAATTCTGTATTACAATGATGACTACTATTCTGGATTAATAAACGGTCTTACAACAACCGATGAAAAGAAATGTATTTTCCAGCATATCCATGGCATGCATGAACCGTTTATTTCAGAGGTCAGTGATTCGTCGGATCGCCAGGGGGCACTTAACGGATGTATGACTATTTTTAAGGAGTACATAAATCAGCTTAAGCAAATCGGTGTCTATGACAACAGCACGATAATCCTTACAGCTGACCATGGAAAGCATACTAAATTTGAGGCAAGCTCGGTGTTCCTTATAAAGCCTGCTGGAAGAACAGCTGAAAAGCTTACTATAAATTCCTCACCGGGAAATGTCCAGAGTGATACCTTGCCTACAATCCTCGATTGTATGGGACTTCCATATGAACAGCTTGAATATTCTGTGTTTGACCTTACTGAAGATATGGTAAGAACACGTTACTTCAGAGAAATAGTGTTCGATGAAAAATACCCCAAAATTCTCAAAACAAATTCGTTCGGTCATTCAAATGTTAACTGTTACTATGAATACAGCTTTACAGCAGATTGTTCGGAATGTACAGATGAAAATTGTACTTTTGCATCATATCCGATAACAGATTATTGGTGGTAAATTAATTTTACATAACAGTATTATAAGACAGGAGTTTTGAAAATGGAAAAAAGAGTTTACAGCAAAAAAATTTCTATTGATACGGAAAAAACAAGAGAGCTTTATAATCAAAGAGGAAAGCGCCTCGGAGATATGAAAAGTGTTTATACATCTGTACTCCTCGGCGACCAGAATCCGGAATATGCAGATAAGTGGGACGAAACTGAGAAAGGAATTATTTCTCCTTATCTTGGTTTGAACAGCAATTCCAAAGTCCTTGATTTAGGCTGTGGCATCGGAAGATGGGCTGAACATCTTATGCCTGAGTGCAAGTCATATACAGGCGTTGATTTTTCTGAGGAAATGGTAAGAAACGCAAACGAAAGATGCAGTAAGTATCTGAACGATGATAAGAAATTCGTATGCAGTTCTGTGCAGGATTATCTTAAGCTTCCTTATACCGCTGCCGATACAGATATCGTTATTGTTTCCTATGTCTGTATGTACATAAACGATTCCGATATTATCGATTGCTTCCAGAAGATTCTTGACCGTGCATCTGAAAAATGTGTATTGTATTTTATTGATACTGTTGCACTTGAAGAAAGACTTACACTTAATGAAATCTATTCGGAAGCATTGAAGTCGGATTACAGTGCTTTGTATCGTACAATTAAAGAATATGATGACTTTTTCTCTGTATTTTATAATGCAGGCTTCAAAAAAGCAGATGCAGGATTCATGCCTAAGCTGAATAATGAAGCGGAATATTCCGAAACTGACAGACATTACACAATTTTAGTTCGGGGGTGATTCTGATGCAGGCAGTAATTCTTGCCGCAGGAATGGGGTCAAGACTTGGTAAATATACCGAAGCTTCCACCAAATGTATGGTAAAGGTGAACGGAAAATCATTGCTGGAAAGAATTTTCGATTCTATTCGTATGGCAAAGATAAACCGTGTTGTAATAGTCACAGGTTATTGCGCAGAAAAGCTTCGTCAGCACGCTGATGCAATCGGAAGCGACCTGAATATTGAGTACATAAACAACGATAATTACAACTCAACCAATAATATTTATTCACTCTTTCTTGCGTCTGAGGCAATGAAAAAGGATGATACAATCCTTTTTGAAAGTGACCTTATATTCGACCCTGAAATGGTTACTGATCTTGTTAATTGTCCTTATCCCGATGTTGTTACAGTAAGTAAATTCGAAAACTGGATGGATGGAACCGTAACAACCTTCGACTCCAATAAAAGAGTTACCGCTTTTATTGAAAAAAGCAAATTCAATTGGGATAATTGTTCCTCATATTATAAAACCGTAAATATCTATAAGCTGTCCCGTGATTTTTTTGCAAATTGGTATTTTCCGTTTCTGGAAGCATATATCCGTACCTGCGGAAATAATGCTTATTACGAAATGGTTCTGAAAATAATTGCAAATATAAATAATTCTGACCTGAGAATTATGGATGTTACAGGCAAAAAATGGTATGAGATTGATACCCCGCAGGACCTTCAGGTTGCAGAAACACTTTTTGGTGAGCAGAAATTAAAGCAGTATTCCGAACGCTACGGCGGATACTGGCGTTTCAAGGATATGCACGATTACTGCTACCTTGTAAATCCTTGGTTTCCCTGCGAAAAAATGATGAGCGAGATAAAATACAGCTTTGAAGAGCTTATTACTCAGTATCCGTCAGGAAGACGTATTGTGTCAACAGCAATGGCAAGTATGCTTGATGTCAGCGAGGACTATGTATCTGTAGGAAACGGAGCTGCCGAGCTTATCCGCATTGTAATGAAAAATCTTAAAGGAAAATTCTTCATTACATCTCCGTCGTTTAACGAATATATTAATTCGGCTGAAAATTCTGAAGTAAAGACCGTGTCCTGTGAGGCGGATTCTTTTGCTTACGGCAGTGATTTTATTTTGAACAATTCCGAAAGCTGTGATACTGTTATCATAATAAATCCTGATAATCCATCCGGTAATTTTATCGGCAGAACAGAAATGTTACAGCTTATTGATAAGCTTACTGAAAAAGGCAAAAAAATAATTGTTGATGAAAGTTTTGCTGATTTTGCGGAACCTGAATGCAGATATACACTTATGAAAAATGACCTGCTTGCAAAATATCCGAATCTCTCCGTAATAAAAAGCATAAGCAAAAGCTATGGCATTCCCGGAATAAGACTTGGTGCATTATGCTGTGCGGATAAGAATTTCATTGATATGGTAAATCATGAACTTCCAATCTGGAATATAAATTCTTATGCGGAATTCTTTATGCAGATATGCGGCAAGTACAAAAATGAATATATTGAAGCCTGCAATAAAATTGCGGCGGAAAGAAAAAGATTTTCTGAAAATCTTAAGGCAACAGGAAAACTGGAGGTGTATCCTTCTCAGGCAAATTATCTGATGTGTCGTCTGAATAAGGGAACGTCAGACTCCTTGGCAGAGTTCCTTGTTGAGCGCAATTTCTTCATCAAGAGTCTTACCGGCAAAAACGGTTGTGAAAACGGTGAATATATTCGTCTTGCAGTGAAAACTCCTGAGCAGAACGATGAGCTTCTGCGAATTCTGTCGGAATACCCTGAGTGGAATTAATCTTTCACTTTCCAATACAATATGAAAGGAGGATACACGCTTGATTAAAGCGTGTTCCCACAATGGACTGGCTGGCATTCGTATTAGGTAAATTGCTTGAAACGGCATTTGAATTTGCAGGCAACTATCCTGCAGCAATCGTTATATTTACGCTTATAACCAAGATAATTCTTTTTCCTATAAATATAATAGTTCAGAAAAACGGAATAAAAATGGTTAAGATGCTGCCAAAAATAAACGAGATCAAATGTGACTATTACGGCGACAATGATAAAATAAATGAAGAAACTCTGAAGCTTTATAAAAGTGAAAAATACAGTCCTCTTATAGATGTTATCCCTATGATATTGCAGCTTGTAATTTTAATGGGAATAGTAGAAATGATAGGCAATCCTGATTATTCGGGAATAGCATTTTCACAGATGAGCACATGGGGAATTGATTTTTCACTTGTGCCGTATGAACATAGCGGTGGATATCTTCTGTTTCCGCTTATAGCAGCGCTTTCCGCTGTTGTAATGTGTGTAGCCCAGAATAAATCACAGGTTCTTCAGGCTGAACAAAGTAACCTTAATAAATATGGTATGATGGCATTTTCAGCCGCATTATCGTTGTATCTCGGCTTCTTTGTAAGAGCAGGTGTGGCTTTGTATTGGATTTTCAGTAATGTATTCAGTACGCTGCAGATATTCATACTCAATATGGTAATCAATCCTAAAAAGTATATTGATTACGACGCTCTTGAAAAAAGTCAGCAGAAGCTGAAGGAACTGAAAGCATACGGCAGTAAGCTTTCAGCTGAATTGAAAAAAAGACAGAAAGCCGACTATAAGCGTTTCTTCTCTGTAGAAAACAAGCATCTTGTTTTCTATTCCGAGGCAAGCGGTTACTACAAATATTTCAGCGGACTCATACAATGGCTTACGTCTCATTCGAATGTTAAAATTCATTACATAACTAATGACCCGAATGACATTATATTTGAAGTTGCAAAAGAAAACAGTCAGATAATTCCGTATTTCATAGGAGAAAACAAGCTCATTTCACTTTTTATGAAAATGGATGCAAAGATTGTTGTTATGACAACCCCCGATCTTGAAAAGTATCATCTGAAACGCAGCTATGTGTCAAAGGATATAGAGTATATCTATATGGACCATGGACTTTCAAGCGTTAATATGCTTTTAAGAAAAGGTGCACTTGATCATTTTGATACTATTTTCTGCGCAGGACAGCATATTGTCAACGAAATCAAGGGAATGGAAAAAACATATTCTTTGCCAGAAAAAAATATTGTTGAGTACGGTTATGGTATGCTTGACAACATAACAAGACAATATCAGGAGTGGAGCAGGAACAATTCTTCTGAACAGAATGAAAAGTTTATCCTTCTTGCACCGTCACATCAGAAGGATAATATACTTGACTCCTGCCTTGATACTGTAATAAACGGTCTTAAGGAAACTGCAAAGGTAGTTATCCGTGCACACCCACAGTATATAGTCAGAAATCCTCAGAAATGGGAGGAAATATGCAGAAAATATGAAGCTGACCCGTTAGTTGTTACAGAACAGGATTTTTCTTCAAATGAAACCATATATAAGGCAGCATTCGTTGTAACGGACTGGTCTAATATAGGCTATGAATATGCTTTTTCATCTCTGCGCCCAGTAATGTTTGTAAACACTCCTGTTAAAGTAATAAATGAATCCTACAGAGAAATCGGAGTAGAACCTATAGATTTTTCCATAAGAAGCAAAATCGGTATGGAGGTTTCAGGGAAAGACGAAAATGAAATAAAGGAAGCTGCGGGAAAGCTTATCAGTAATTCTGAAAGCTGGTCCGAAACTATTGAAGATGTAAGAGATAAATCCGTATTCAATTATATGACCAGTGATAAGGTCGGTGCAAAATATATTCTTTCCAGATTAAAATAATTATAATAAAGGAGAATGTTCAGATGTTTATTTCAGTTCAGACAGCTGCTTCATTGCTTGCAGCAGGTATGCTTTATTACATTGATGTTTCAGCTACAACCTATATTATTCAGATTGTTGCAAGTATCGCAGTTGCCGCAGGCGTTACAGCAGGCGTTGTAATTTCAAAAATTAAAAAGAAAGCTAAGGAAAAGCTTAATATCGACCTTGATAAAAAGGAACAGGAAGAGGATGTTGTTATCTATGATGATAACAATGAATAACGCTTTTTCATGTTTTATCAATTGTAACAGAAGCATAACATCATAATAGTTGAAAAAAACAGCACTCTTTTCAGAGTGCTGTTTTTTTATGTTCTACGCACAAAACTTGCTGAAAATATGCGGTATTTCTGTCAGCACAGCTCTGCAATAACCTCAACCTCTACAAGTGCACCCTTCGGAAGCTCCTTTACAGCAACACATGAACGTGCAGGCTTTTCGGTGAAATACTGTCCGTAAACAGCGTTGAATTCTGCAAAATCAGCCATATCGCTCAGAAAGCATACCGTCTTGACAGCACTTTCAAGTGAGCCGCCTGCCTCAGCAAGCACAGTGGAAAGATTTTTGCAGACACGGTGAGTCTGTTCAGTAATATTTGCACCCTCAAGTACACCTGTTTCAGGGTTAAGTGCAATCTGTCCCGAAGTGAAGATAAGATTTCCTGTTACAACCGCCTGAGAGTATGGTCCGATTGCCGCAGGTGCGTTGTTCGTGTGGATTTTGTTACTCATAAGAATTACTCCTTTCAATTAAACAAGCTTGAATCCTTCGTCACGAAGCGTTCTCGTGATGAGGTTGACGTGCAGATAATCTCTCGTTTCCATTTCGATACGGAGGAAACAGCCGTTTACGCTTTCAGTGTTGCCCTTTTCGTAGTGTACTCCTGTTACATTACCGCCGCAGTCGGCAATAATACGGGAAATTTCTTTCAGCTGACCGGGCTTGTCAATAAGCTCAATAAGCAGACTTGATGAACGTCCCGAGTTGCGCAGACCTCTGTCAATAACACGTGAAAGGCTTGTAACATCAATGTTGCCGCCCGATACAACTGCCGCAACACGCTTGCCTTTCAGGTCAAACTTGTCAAACATTACAGCTGCAACAGCCGCCGCACCTGCTCCCTCAGCAATCATTTTCTGCTTTTCGATAAGAGCGAGAATTGCACTTGCAACCTCGTCGTCACTTACAAGAGCAATTTCGTCAACATACTCCTTTACAAGTGCATAAGTGTTTTCGCCCGGTTTTTTAACAGCAATACCATCGGCAATGGTAGAAACGGTAGAAAGACACTCGATTTCACCGTTGTTTATTGAATTGTACATGCTCGGCGCACCTGCAACCTGCACGCCGTAAACCTTGACGGAAGGACGTATCTGCTTTACCGTGTAAGCGATACCCGAGATAAGTCCGCCGCCTCCTATTGGCACAACAACAGCGTCAATATCGTCAAGCTCGCCGAGAATTTCAAGAGCAATCGTGCCCTGACCTGCAATGACGTTTTCATCATCGAATGGGTGTACGAATGTGTAACCCTCACTTTCTTTCAACTCAAGTGCCTTCTGATAAGCGTCATCGTAACATCCTTCAACAAGACATACATCTGCACCAAAACCTTTTGTTGCCTCAACCTTTGAGATAGGTGCACTGTCAGGCAGACAGATAAGGGATTTGATACCGTTTTTTGTTGCCGCAAGAGCAACACCCTGTGCGTGGTTGCCCGCAGAACAGGCAATAACTCCCTTTGCCTTTTCCTCATCGGAAAGCATAGCGATTTTGTAAGCCGAGCCTCTTACCTTGAAAGAGCCCGTAATCTGGAGATTTTCGGGTTTGAGATAAAGCTCACAGTCGGGAGCGATACCATAGGCACGCACCATATTTGTTTCACGGATAATGCTTTTCAGCACCGTCTGAGCATTGAAAACCTTGTCGAGAGATAACATAATTCATTCCGCCTTTCAATTAATTATATACTTTGTTTACTTGCTTTAAGGCAAAATAAAAACCGCCCCAAAGCCTTGCTTTGAGACGGGTGAAAAATTACTTATCACTCGCGGTACCACTCAAATTGCGGATAAAAATCCGCCACCTCTTCGAAGTCTGACAACCTCTATGCATTTACGCAGCATTCACGGGAAACGCCTACTGGGTGTAAAAACCTTTGGGGCTTCCGGCTCGGAAGTGATGGGAATTTCTATTGCATTTTATCGGGATTGCACCGTCCCCGACTCTCTGAAAAAACGAATTATAGACTCCGTCTTCGTCAACGCCTTTGATATTCAATTTTCTATATTTTAGCACTGTAAATCGGTGGTGTCAAGAGTAATTCTAAATTTTGTTTATTTATTATGAAATCGAAATCAGATTTTTGCTTCTGTTTGTTAAATTAGTATAAAGCATAAACAGCCTGAAATATGCAATTGCATAAAAATAATTCCAAAGCTTTACGGCTATAATTTTCACCTGTCAGTGCAAACTATTCCTGAGGTGATACAATGTCTAAACAAGGAATGAAACGTCCTGAATATACTCATGTCAGGGCACGCAATACCGTATCTCCCGTACCCGAAATTCAGGGAAAGGCAAAACACGGTCATAATCCTGCAAACCCAATAATTGCAGGTACAGAAGGCTCTGAACAAAAGGTGTATCATTCGACTCCGTACAATCAAAACAAACACAAGGAGAAGCCGATTTCATCTGTATATCCTGTAATCGACAATGACCTTGCACGGGACAACGTGGAAAATGATATGACAGCGGCTGACCTTCAGGATTTGTAAAAAAAAGCAAACGCTATCCGACACATTGGTCGGATAGCGTTATTTTATTTTGCAGTCTGTTTTGTCCTGAAAACAAGAATTACTACCGCAAACAACGCCACAGCAAAAATTGCCTGAATACCTATGCAGGACATAACCTCGCCTGAATCAAAAGCAATTTCGGATTTGCCTGCAATAATGTCATTTGCCCGTACATACCAGTACGCAGGAAGAAATTTTGCAATACGCAGAACAGTTCCTCCAAGCAGGTTCTGGTCAACGAAAACACCGCAAAGAAAGCTCATTCCAAGGGAAACAATGTTTGAAACAAGATTTATCAGACTATTGTTGGAAACAAGTGCCGCAACAAGAATGGCAATTGCCGTTGCAATAAGAGTGAAAACAAAGCTGTTGAGTACCGCA
>JAZUSM010000073.1:0-17503 GCA_045606725.1 Oscillospiraceae bacterium
TCATATACATATGTGGCTTGTTGCAATGTCTATATGTGGATATTTCGGTGGTATTTACTACATAGCTACACATTTTTAGTTTGTCTTATTTTTCCATTCCACTAAAAAGGGTGATGTGATGAAAGAGTTTGTCAAAAAGCACTATCTGCTTGTGACGAATATTATATTTGCAATAGCCTATGCTATATTTTGGATTTTTGATCTAACTTTTTTGGATTACTGGCTTTTTATAGCAGATATGATTTTTTTTGTACGGAATATTGTTTACGGAAATGCGGCAATATTTTTACCTATCTTGATAACAATGAATATTCTTTCATATACAACGGTTAAGGCTGGGAAGAAATCAGGTGTTGTCCTTTCGGCATTGCTCGGCTTTATCGGCGGATTTATTGCTGTACATACTGTAAAAAAAGACTATTTCGGTGCAAAAGCCATAAATGTGTTTTTCAGCATTTATTTTTGGATAATTGCAGTGTATCCCAATATGGTAGAGTTTCTGTTGCACTTGGGAGAGTTTTTTATAACTTATGCAATATTCTTATTGATTATTTTCCTGTTTGGTATAAAAGCAAGCAGAGTTATTTCTATTGAAAAGCTTTTAACAATCAATCTTCTTTCAAACACGGTTTTGTCTGTAATTGCAGCATTTGTTTTAAACTCAAGTTATTACGATTTGTTTTACAAAATATTGATTGAATTCGATAAGCTTGGCTGGGTAAAATATCTGATTGCAGTTATTGCATTTGTAATAGCAATTTTACCAAACATTGTTCTATATTTAAAAAATTATAACAATGAAAAAGAAAATTACAGTTTTAAAACACATATTTATAAAACGTTGATTGTATGTATTTGTAACTTTCAGGCAATTTGTGTAATTTGTTATTCTTTGTATGTAAATGATATAGTATGGTTACTTGATTATAATATTTAAAGGAGCAATTTATGCCTTTTCTTCCCATCTCAAAACAAGAAATGCTCGAACAGAATATCGACCAGTTCGACTTCATCTGCGTGACAGGTGACAGCTACGTCGACCACCCCAGCTTCGGCATTTCCATAATTTCAAGAATAATCGAAAGCCTCGGCTTTACCGTGGGCATTATCGCACAGCCCGACTGGCGCTGTGACCGTGACTTTATCCGTCTTGGCAAACCGAAATATGCCTTCCTCGTAACCTCGGGCAACATCGACTCTATGGTTGCGCATTACACCTCCGCAAAGAAAAAGCGTTCCGACGACGCTTACACCGCAGGCGGTAAGGCAGGCAAGCGCCCTGACCGTGCGGTTATCGTGTACTGTAAGAAAATCCGTGAAATCTACGGCGACGTGCCAATCGGAATAGGCGGACTCGAAGCCTCTCTCCGCCGTTTTGCACACTACGATTACTGGGACGATGTCGTGCGCCCCTCAATCCTTGAGGACAGCACCGCCGATATCCTTATGTACGGCATGGGCGAGCATCAGATTACCGAAATCTGTACCCGTCTTGCAAACGGCGAGGACATTCACTCACTCACCGATATCCGTGGTACAGCCTACCTCTGCAAGCCTGAGGATACCCCATACGGAGCAGTAGAGTGTCCGTCACTGAAGCTTTGCCGTGAGGATAAAAAATCCTACGCAAAGGCTTGCCGTCAGCAGTACGACTGGCAGGACGAGGTCTACGGCAGAACGATTATCCAGCGACAGGAGCAGAAAATGCTTGTCCAGCTTCCACCGTCACCTGTGCTGACAACCGAGGAGCTTGACAAGGTCTATGCGCTTCCATATATGCGTACCTATCACCCGATTTACGAAAAAGAGGGCGGCGTACCTGGCATACAGGAAGTGGAATTTTCCATCACACACAACCGTGGCTGCTTCGGCAACTGTAACTTCTGTTCAATTGCCTTGCATCAGGGCAGAAAAATCGCCGTGCGAAGCGAGGAAAGTATCCTTAAAGAAGCCGAGCTTCTCACAACACTCCCAGGCTTCAAGGGCTATATCCACGACGTAGGCGGGCCAACCGCTAACTTCCGTGCACCAAGCTGTAAGAAACAGCTTGAACACGGTCTTTGTAAGGGCAAGAAATGTCTTGCACCCGAGCCGTGTAAAGCGCTTGAGGTTGACCATACGGAGTACCTCAACCTGCTCAGAAAAATCCGTGCCGTGCCAAAGGTGAAAAAGGTTTTCATCCGAAGCGGCATACGTTACGATTACCTTATAGAAGACAAAAACGAGGAGTTTATGCGAGAGCTTATCGAGCACCACGTCAGCGGTCAGCTGAAAGTTGCTCCCGAGCATTGTTCCGCAGTTGTCCTCGACAAAATGGGCAAACCCCACATCGAAGCATACAAGAAATTTCAGGATAAGTTCTACCGTATCACAGGACAAATCGGCAAGGAACAGTATCTCGTTCCATACCTTATGTCCTCCCACCCTGGCAGTACGCTTAAAGAAGCGGTTGAACTTGCATTGTTCCTGAAAAGCCTGAAAATCCGTCCCGAACAAGTGCAGGACTTCTACCCGACACCGGGCACAATCTCAACCTGTATGTTCTACACCGAGCTTGACCCGTATACAATGGAGCCTGTGTATGTGCCGAAAACAGCCGAGGAAAAGGCTATGCAGCGTGCGCTTCTCCAGTATTTCCGTCCCGACAACCAGCGTAAGGTTATCGAGGCGCTGCAAAAGGCTCATCGTACCGACTTAATCGGCAATACCAAGGATTGCCTTGTAAAACCGGACGCAAAATACCTCGCAGACGAGCGTAAACGAAACGAACAGCGAAAGGATTCTGCAAAATGGCAGCGAAAAAGAAACCAACGAAACAGCAGGTCAGGAAAGCAAAATCAGCAGCAAAGAAAACCGTCAAAGCAGCGGAGTCGTTAGGAATTTCCCCCGTATTGATTTTCCTGCTTATGCTTGTGGGCGCAACCTTTGTTTACAGCAGCTATCTTGAGCTTGGCAGCGATGACGTACCCAAAGCTGTCGCACAAAGCTTCATAGACAAGGACGCTGACCTCGCAATCCACTATATAGATGTAGGTCAGGGCGACTGCTCCCTTATCATGTGGGAGGGTGCAGCAATGCTTATCGACAGCGGTGAAAGTCAGTATGCTGAAACAGTGATTGATTACCTTGATGAGCAGGGTGTCGAAAGGCTTGATTACATTGTGGCAACTCACCCGCATTCCGACCATATGGGGTCAATGTCGGAAATTATTTCCGCTGTTGAAGTGGGCAAGGTCATCGTGCCAAAGGTTGCCGATGAGCTTACTCCAACAACTGTATTTTACGAAAAATTCATTAAATCTCTGAGTGCAAAGGCAATCAAGCTTACCGCCGCAAAACCCGATACAAGCTATACATTTTCTGGCATAACAGCTGCTTCCATCAGCAAAATACCACCAAGCTTCGAGGTGCTTGCACCTGTTACCGATTACGATGATTTGAATAATTATTCCGTTGTGATAAAGCTTACCTATGGAGAAACTTCATACTTGTTTACAGGTGATATCGAAAAGAAAGCTGAAAAAGATATTCTGGAGTACGGCGCCGACGTCGATGCAGATGTGCTGAAATCTCCGCACCATGGCAGCAGTACTTCATCAAGTGAAGCGTTCATTGATGCAGTTTCTCCCGAAATATGTATAATCCAGTGCGGTGACGGGAATGATTACGGTCATCCCCACGCCGATGTCGTCGAGCTTCTTGACGATTGCGGAGTAACAACATACCGTACCGACCAATATGGCACGGTAACCGTCTACTCCGATGGCAAACAGATTTATGTTGCAACCGAAAAGGAAGGATAATATGCTTATAATTTCAAATATTTCCGAGGGAATAGCTGTTATCGAGGACGGAGAAATCAGCTTTGATATCCCTGCAGGCGCACTCCCTGACAAAGCGAAAGAGGGGGACGTTATCCTGTGGGAAAACGGCGAATACCTTATTGACGAAAAAACAACCGCCGAAAGACGGAAAAATATAATTGAAATGCAGAATAATCTCTGGGAATAATCCCTGTTAAGGAGGACATCTTATGGTACATAACCCTGACGCAAAGCTTTTCGACAAGCTTCAGGAAATTATGCCTGCCCTGTCAAAGGGACACAAGAAAATTGCCGAATTCATTATGGAACGCTACGATAAAGCAGCATTTATGACAGCATCAAAGCTTGGAACAATTGTTGGTGTCAGCGAATCAACGGTTGTACGTTTCGCAACCGAACTCGGCTTTGAGGGCTACCCCGAATTACAGCGTGCACTTAAAGAGTACACCAGCAACAAGCTTACAACCGTACAGCGTATCGACGTTATGAACGACCAGCTGAGTGGCAACGACGTGTACGAAAAGGTACTGAATATGGATATCGACAAAATCCGCAAAACCCTCGAGGAAGGAGACCGTGATGAGTTTTACAGAACAGTCGATGCCCTCTGTACCGCAAAGAATATCTATGTAATCGGCGCACGTTCAGCAGCCGTGCTTGCACGTTTCCTCTCATTCTATTTCAATATGATGTTTGACAACGTGAAGCTTGTTCACACCACCTCCACCAGTGAAATGTTCGAGCAGATTCTTAACATCGGCGAGAACGATATTATGATAGGTATCAGCTTCCCACGCTATTCAACCCATACAGTAAAGGCTTTCCGCTACGCACACGAACAGGGCGCAAAGGTTATCGCAATCACCGACAGCAAGGCTTCACCTCTTGCGGAGTACGCCGACAATATGCTCCTCGCAAGAAGCGATATGGTTTCCTTTGCCGACTCACTTGTTGCACCGATGAGCGTAATCAACGCACTCATCGTTGCAGTAGGTATGCGTAAGAGTGATTATGTTGTAAAGAACTACGAACGCCTCAATGCTGTCTATGACGAGTTTGAGGTGTACGAAAAGCATGATAATACTACTGAAAATAAGGAATAATTATGCAGAATACTTTTTTTGATTGCATTATAATAGGCGGCGGTGCGGCAGGAATGATTGCCGCCGTAACAGCCGCAGATAATGGAAAAAGCGTGCTACTGATTGAAAAAGGGGAGAAGTGCGGAAGAAAGCTTGCTATCACGGGCAAGGGCAGGTGCAACGTTACAAATAACTGCACCGACGAGGATTTCTTCGCAAATATTCCCGTCAACAGCCGTTTTCTCTATTCCGCATACAGCCGCTTCAACTGTCAGGATTGTATGGACTTCTTTGAAGCCTGCGGAGTGCCGCTGAAAACCGAAAGGGGCAACCGTGTTTTCCCCGTCAGTGACAACGCACACGATATAGTCCACGCACTTGAGAAAGCCTGCCGTGACCATGGCGTGCAGATACACAAGGGCGAAAAGGTAAAGAATATTCTCGTCGATGATGGCATTGTAACAGGTGTCGACTGTGGGGATACCATATACAATGCGGTGAGTGTTCTTGTTGCAACAGGAGGAAAATCCTATCCGGGAACAGGCTCCGACGGAGACGGCTACCGCTTCGCAGAAAAACTGGGACACACAATTGTACCGCTTAAACCGTCACTTGTGCCGCTTGTTGCTGAGGAAAGCTACTGCACGGAAATGATGGGTCTGTCGCTGAAAAACGTGGCGCTTACCCTTGTTGACACAGCCAAAAACAAGAACATCTATACCGAGCAGGGCGAAATGCTGTTTACCCATTTCGGTGTTTCAGGACCAATGGTGCTGAGTGCTTCAAGCCACATCCCGAAAATGGAACGTGGACGCTACAAAATCCTCATCGATATGAAGCCTGCACTCGACCATGCTGCACTTGACAAGCGTATCCAGCGTGATTTTGCTGAAATTCCAAACAGACTTTTCTCAAACTCCCTGTCAAAGCTTCTCCCCGCAAAGATGATACCTGTTATCGTGAAGCTGTCGGGAATTGCTCCCGATAAGCAGGTCAACTCCGTAACAAAGCAGGAGCGTACCGACGTTGTGAAACTGCTGAAAAGCTTCCCTGTAACCGTAAAGGAATTCCGACCGTTAAGTGAAGCAATCGTCACAAGCGGCGGAATTAAGGTCAGCGAAATCTCTCCTAAAACAATGGAGTCAAAGCTTGTACAAGGCTTGTTCTTCGCAGGTGAGGTAATGGACGTTGACGCTTACACTGGCGGATTTAATCTGCAAATCGCATTTTCCACCGGTGTTACAGCCGGCAATAATATGTAAAAAATGAAAGGCGGTCATTCTATGTCAATAAATATCGCAATCGACGGTCCAGCAGGTGCAGGTAAAAGCACAATCGCCAAAGCAGCCGCAAAGAAATTCGGATTTATCTATGTTGATACAGGCGCACTCTACCGCTCAATCGCATATTATGCAATAAATCACGGTGCTGATACAAAGAATGCAGAGCAGGTTATTGCAATGCTCACAAATATCACCCCTGAACTGAAATATATCGACGGAGTTCAGCACGTTTTCGTCAACGGTGAGGACGTTTCAGACAAAATCCGTACTCCCGAGGTTTCAATGGGTGCTTCAAATGTTTCAGCAATTCCAGCTGTACGTGATTTCCTATTTGAGTTACAGCGTAAGATTGCCCGTGAAAACAACGTCGTAATGGATGGTCGTGATATCGGCACAGTTGTGCTTCCCGATGCTGAGCTGAAAATCTATCTCACAGCGTCAGCAGAAGAACGTGCACGCCGCAGACACGTTGAACTTATCGAAAAGGGCGAAAACGTAAGCTTTGAAGAAGTCCTTGCTGATGTAAATCAGCGTGACTACAATGATATGAACCGTGAAATTGCACCGCTGAAGCAGGCCGATGACGCTGTTCTCTGCGATACAACAGAGGTTGACCTGCAGGGAGCAATTGATATGCTCTGCGGAATAATCGAAGAAAAAACAGGCGCAAAGCCGCTGTGATAAGGAAGTGTTGATATGAACGCATTTGTACGTTATGTTGTATGGGGTGTATATAAGCTCGTTTACAATTTTAAAATTGAGGGTATTGAAAATATTCCGCAGGACAGACCTCTCGTAATGGCCTCAAACCATAGAAGCTATGCTGACCCTGTAATACTCACAATACCTATGAAGCGTCCCGTTACATATATGGCAAAGGAAGAACTTTTCAAGAATAAGCTTTTCGGCTGGTTTATAACAAAGCTCGGTGCTTTTCCTGTCAGGCGTGGTGCAGGTGATATGCAGGTTATCGAAGATTCTATTGGTATTCTCAATTCGGGGCGTAATCTCGTAATTTTTCCTGAGGGCACACGCTCCAAGGACGGTAAGGTTGGCAAGGGCAAGACAGGTGTTGCGCTTATTGCAGCAAAGTCAGGCGCAGACGTAATTCCTTGCGGAATTATTTTTGAAGGGGAGAAGCTGAAATTCCGTTCAAAGCTGACCATCCGTTTCGGCAAAGTTATTCCTGCTGAGGAAATTGCCGTTGAGGACGCTTCACCAAAGTCGCTCAAGGGCGTGAAAAAACGTATTATGAGTGCAATTACAGAGCTTGTTGAAGGTCCGGCCGAAGAAAAGGAACCGGTTACCGATGAAAGTTGAAATAATTGTCGCTGAACACGCAGGTTTCTGTTTTGGTGTTGACAGGGCTTTGAAAATCGTGTATAATGTATTAAGTGACGGCAAAAAAGTTGTTACTTGTGGAGAAATTATCCATAACAAGGATGTTGTTCGTGACCTTGAAAAAAAAGGCGTAAGAATTGTCGAAACTGAAAACGAACTCTTACAGCTTAAAGATGAAGCTGTTATAATCCGTTCTCACGGTGTTGGCAGAGAGGTTTTCAGACTCCTTGAGGAAAAGAAAATTGAGTATCATGACGGTACATGCCCTTTTGTCAGACGTATACAGAAGATTGCGGAGAAAAAAACTGCGGAAGGCTATGACGTGATAATAATGGGCGATAAAACTCATCCTGAGGTCATTGGCATCGCCTCGTATTGTCAGAATAAGGCAATTATCTGCCGCGATGATATTGAATTATCTGAATTTTTTAAAAAAAAATTGAAAAATCCGAAAAAAAAGGTTGCAATTGTTGCGCAAACAACGTATAATATAAATATGTGGGATAACTGTGTCCGTTTGGCAGCAGAGGCTTTGCCCGACGCAGAGGTAATAAATACCATCTGTAATGCTACATCCGACAGGCAGCAAAGTGCTGTGCAGCTGGCGGAAACCGCCGACCTTATGGTCGTTATCGGCGGAAAACACAGTTCCAATACAGTCAAGCTTGCGGAAATCTGCAGCAGACATTGCAAGGAATGTATTCACGTTGAGAATGCTTCCGAGCTCGATTTTCAGTATATCGCTAAACTGCTGAAAAATAACACCGGCGAAAAATTCATCATCGGTGTTACTGCCGGTGCTTCGGCTCCGGTACATATAATCAAGGAGGTTACAAACCAAATGAGTGAAAAAATGATCATGGAAGAGGACTTTAACTTTGAGGAGGCGCTCGATGCGTCCTTCAAAAAAATATATACCGGTCAGAGGGTGAAAGGATACATAACAGCTGTTAATGATGCAGAAGCTATTGTTGATGTCGGAACAAAGCACACAGGTTATGTTTCTCTCGACGAGCTTACAAACGACCCTGCTCTTAAGCCAGCAGACGTTGTAAAGCCTGGCGACGAAGTTGAACTCATCGTTATCAAGGTTAACGATGCTGAAGGTATTGTTACTCTTTCCAAGAAGAAGGTTGACGCTCTTCTCGGCTTTGACAAGATTGTTAAGGCTAAGGAAGAAGACGCTATCCTCGAAGGCACTGTTACAGGTGTTGTAAAGGGCGGCGTAATCGTACTTTACGAGGGTATCAGAGTATTTATCCCTGCTTCCCAGGCAACTGCACGCAGAGATGACAAGCTCGAAGAACTCGTTAAGACAACCGTTAAGTTCAAGATTATCGAAGTTAACGAACAGCGCGGCAAGGCAGTAGGTTCTATCAAGATTGTTCGCAATGCTGAAAAGGACGCTGCTAAGGCTAAGTTCTGGGAATCCGTTAACGTTAACGACGTGTTCAAGGGTGAAGTTAAGTCCCTCACAACATACGGTGCATTCGTTGACCTCGGCGGTATCGATGGCATGGTTCATATTTCTGAACTCAGCTGGAACAGAATCAAGCACCCATCCGAGGTTGTTAATGTAGGTGACGTTATCGAAGTTTACGTTAAGGAACTCGATAAGGAAGCTAACAGAATTTCTCTCGGCTACAAGAAGACAGAGGACAATCCTTGGGTTAAGTTTGCTAACGAATACAAGGTTGACGATGTTGTAAAGGCTAAGGTTGTTTCCATCACACCATTCGGTGCATTTGCTCAGATTATCCCTGGCATTGATGGTCTTATCCACATCTCCCAGATTGCTGATAAGAGAGTAACAAACGTTAAGGATGTTCTTGCTATCGGTGATGAGGTTGATGCTAAGATTACTGAAATCGACATCGACAAGAAGAGAATCAGCATTTCTATGCGTGCTCTTATTGAAACAGCTGCTGAAGAAGCTCCTGTAGAAGAATAATCAATGTTCTGAATAAAACGGTACTGTGTTATGCAGTACCGTTTTTTGTGCTATTTTGACTAAAAGTAACTTTAGCTATTGACTAAAATGCTTTTTTATTTTATACTATAATATGTATTGCTATGTATAATTGTATTAAAGGAGAAAAAGTATGAGTAAAATTGCAATTGTTACTGATACAAACAGCGGTATTACACAGGAGGAAGCTAAAAAGCTTGGGGTATATCTTCTTGCAATGCCATTCATAGTAGATGAAAAGGAATATTTTGAGGGCGTAACCTGTACCTATGAGAAATTCTTTGAAATGCTTGGTTCGGGAAGCGATGTTTCCACCTCACAGCCATCACCAGAATCAATAACTTCACTCTGGGATGAAATCCTTAAAACAAATGAATATATTATCCATATTCCAATGTCATCAGCACTCAGCGGTTCCTGCGGAACAGCAAAGGCGCTCGCTGCAGATTATGACGGTAAGGTAGTAGTTGTTGACAATAAAAGAATTTCTATCAGCCAGCGTCAGTCTGTAATCGACGCAAAAACTCTTATAGCTCAGGGACTTTCTGCCGCAGAGATTGGAGCAAAGCTTGAAGAAACAGCATTCAATTCCAGCATCTACCTTGCTGTAAATACACTTGAACTCCTCAAAAAAAGCGGACGTGTTACAGCAGCAGGTGCAGCAGTTGCTTCAATCCTCGGAATTAAGCCTGTTCTGCAGATTCAGGGTGAAAAGCTGGATGCTTTTGCAAAGGCAAGAGGTATGGCAAACGCACAGAAAACTATGCTTGCTGCTATTGAAAAAGACCTCGAAACACGCTTTAAAGGTAAGAATATCCGCATTGACCTGGCTTATTCAGGTGATGTCGGTCCTGCAAACGAGTGGAAGAAAATCGTACGTAAGCACTTCGGCGACAAGACAATCCAGATGTATAAGCTTCCTGTAAGTATCTGCTGTCACGTAGGCGGAGGCGTTTGTGCAATCGCTGTCCTTGAATGTATTTAAGAGGTAATCTGATGAAATATAAGGCTATACTGTTTGATTTGGATGGAACACTTCTCCCTATGGACAACAACGTGTTCGTCAAGGGTTACTTCAAGGAGCTTGCCAAAAAGCTTTCTCCCGTCGGACTTGAACCAGATAAGCTTATTGAAACCGTATGGGCAGGCACAAAAGCTATGGTGAAAAATGACGGCACACGCCCTAACGATGAGGTTTTCTGGGATGTGTTCAGCCAGCTGACTGGCAAGGAAATTGCACCTTTCAGAGATGCTTCGGATTGGTTCTATTCAAATGAATTTGCAAATGCAAAGATATATACCAAGGAAAATCTGCTTGCTGTCGAGGCTGTAAATCTTGCCCATAAGGCAGCAGAAAAGGTTGTCTGCGCAACAAATCCGTTGTTTCCTATAAATGGTCAGCAGATGCGTTTAAGCTGGGTAGGGCTTAAGGATACCAACTTTGATTTGGTTACATCCTATGAAAGTGACAGCTTCTGCAAGCCGAATCCTGAATATTACAGAACAATCTGTGAGAGAATCGGTGTTCAGCCAAATGAGTGCCTGCATGTCGGCAATGATGAGCGAGAGGACGCTTATGCAGCTTCATCAATCGGTATGGACTGCTTTATCGTGACCGATAATGTAATCCCATATGAGGAACACCGATGGAATGGAAAAAAAGGCACTTTTGCCGAGCTTGTTGACTACCTCAGAGAATTAAGTGAATGATAAAAAAGCCTGATTGTTACAATCAGGCTTTTTCTGTGTGTAACCGTACAGCCTCCCTGTGCATATTATTAACTGATGGGTAAATCCCATCGGAAAAACAAGGAGGAAATATATGGCGACTTTTTTCAATCAGGCAACACTTTCCTATAACGGAAATGTTGTCAATTCAAATATTACCACAGGTGAGCTTCTTGAAGTCCTTTCCGCAACAAAAACAGCGGTTGTTGACACCTATTCGAGAAATTCCGAAGTGACCTATATCATCAATATTGTGAACTCAGGCTCAATTGCTTATAACAACCTTACCGTTACCGATAATCTCGGTGCATATACTTTCGGAGCAACCGAACTCGTTCCGCTTGACTATGTTGACGGTTCAGTACGTTATTTTGTAAACGGCGCACTCCAGCCTGCACCAACAGTAACAGCAGGTGCACCACTTGTTATCACGGGAATTAACGTTCCTGCAGGCGGTGTTGCAACTGTTGTTTATGCGGCGGAAACAAACAGCTTTGCGCCTCTCGGTGACGCAGCAAGCATCGTAAACACAGCAGTTGTAAGCGGCACAGGCATCTCCGATATTATCGTTACCGAAACAATCACACCTGAAAATACAGCCGACCTTACAATCAGCAAGTCACTCAATCCTACAACAGTTACTGAAAACGGTCAGCTGACCTATACCTTTGTAATCCAGAATACAGGCAACGAAGCTGTTGTTGCAACAGATAACGCAATCGTAACCGACACATTCAATCCTGCTTTGAATATTACAAGCGTAACCTTCAACGGCACAGCATGGACATCACCAGCAAATTACACCTATACCGAAGCAACAGGCGCTTTTGCAACAAATGCAGGACAGATTACAGTTCCTGCCGCAACCTACACCCAGAATTCTGACGGCACATGGACTATTCAGCCGGGTGTAAGCGTTCTTACAGTTACAGGTACAATTATCTGATAAAATTTATACCTCAGGGGGGCATCTCCCTGAGGTTTTTGTATACTATGGCGAAAAATAATTTATTCATATTTTTGTCTGAAATTGTTGTTGTAATTGATGTGCACCTGGACTATAATAATTTCGTTTTGAATATAAAAAAACGAGGTAATTATTATGGCAGCAACAAAAGATTTGACAAGAGGCAAGCCAATGAGCCTTATTCTGGGCTTTGGAATACCGCTTCTTTTCGGCTTCCTTTTTCAGCAATTCTACAACCTTGCCGATACAGCAATAGTCGGACGCTTTCTCGGCAGCGACGCACTTGCCGCCGTTGGAAGTACAGGTTCGGTAAACTTTCTCATTATAGGTTTTGTAATGGGTATCTGTAACGGCTTTGCAATTCCCGTTGCCCAGATGTTTGGTGCAAACGACTGGAAACAGCTTCGTAAGTACGTCACAAATTCAGTGTGGCTCTGTATTTTCTTTGCAATTGTAATTACAACCCTGACCCTGATTTTCTGCACGGATATCCTTACCCTGATGAAAACAAATGAGGATACCTTTGACCGTGCCCATACATATATTTTTACAATTTTTGCAGGTATCCCTGGGTACTTCCTCTATAATATGACTGCCGGAATACTTCGTTCCCTCGGTGACAGTAAAACACCAGTAAAATGGCTTGTAATTTCTTCGGTAATCAATATCGTGCTGGATATCATGTTTATTGTAACTTTCCATCTTGATGTTTTTGGTGCAGCACTTGCAACCGTTATTGCCCAGTTCATTTCGGGATTTGGCTGTTTATTCAAGCTTATGGGCAGCTATGTAATGCTTAAACCCGAAAAGGAGGAATGGAAATTAAGTTCCAAACAGATTGTTGACCTTTGTACAATGGGACTTCCTATGGGACTCCAGTATTCTATTACCGCAATCGGAGGCGTTGTGCTTCAGGCAGCCGTAAACCAGCTTGGCACGGATTCAGTTGCCGCAATTACAGCCGCAAATAAGCTTTCAATGTTTATATGCTGTCCGTTTGATGCAATGGGAAGCACAATGGCAACCTATGCAGGACAGAATGTGGGCGCACAGAAATGGGACAGACTCAACAAGGGACTTGGCGCCTGTATAATCCTCGGCGCAGTTTATTCCGCGTTTGCATTCATAGTAATGTTCTTGTTCGGGGACAACCTCGCAATGGTATTCCTTGATGAAAACAGCCACTACCTGCAGCCGCTTATTCAGGAATTTCTCACAATCCTCTCCGCATTCTATTTTCCTCTTGCGCTCGTTAATATCGTCCGTTTCTTTATTCAGGGAATGGGCTTTCCTCCAATTGCAACCTTTGCAGGAATACTCGAAATGGTGGGCAGAGGCGCAATCGCTTACCTCGTGGGCATTTTCGGCTTCACAGCCGCTTGCTTCGCATCACCTGCCGCATGGATACTCGCCGACGCATTCCTTATCCCAGCGTATTTCGTGTGCAGAAAGAAGCTGCTGAAAAAATACGGGGTTGAAAAAGTAGAGAAAGAAACATAATAAAAACGGCTTTGATATAACAATCAAGGCCGCTTGTTTTTATTTGAACACATCATTGAAAGTTAAAAAATTCCTGCTGTCCGTACTTCCATAAATCGCAAAACACACATTGTCAAAGCATTTACCGTACCCCTCATCAATAAGCACCTGACGGAAATATTCCGCAACTGACTCAGGCTTGTTGCCAAAAGCACCGCAACCCCACGCACCAAGCACAAGGTTTCTGTACCCGTTTTCAGCAGCAATTGCAAGCAAAATCCTTATCCTGCGGATAAATGTTTCACTAATAAGCTTGTTTGCCGCAAACATCGCCGCACCTCTCCTGTTAGGCGCAGGTACAGTAATTACCGCCGCTGTGAAATAGTCCTCCATAAACTGCCCCTCTGCGTCACGGAATACGCAGACATCAGGTGATAACAGCATGTAGTCCGACTCAACAGCACTGATGTGAGAGTTGTTGTAGCGATACATTTCCTTTGCTTCAGTTGACGAAATCGAAGCAAAAAGCGTACTGCACCTGCAAAGTGCCTCCTCCTGCGCATTTGCACCAAGCTCAAATCCGCCGCCTGCCCTGTGTGCATTTGCAAAATTCATAACGAACGGCTTGTCAAAGCATTTGGCCGCCTCAAAGGAGTCCTTGTTTATAACCGAAAAAGTACACGTTTCGCCCTGCTTGCCCGAAAAATCTTTTTTCAGTAATTCCTCACCATCAGCAGGGGAGTACACAACAACCTTTTCAATATCAATGTCAGGAAGATAAATTTTCTTTCTCGAAACTGTATAGTGCTTTTTCCTGATAATGGAAAGTGTTTCCTTTGCAATCTCAATATTGTTCATATTGCACCTCAAAAAACAAGCCTCCGACAGCAATCGGAGGCTTATGTACATTATTCCTCAGGCTCAATAACAGGAGCGTCAACAGCGTTCTTCTTAACGCTTTCAATGCCGTTCTTGCAGCTGTCCTTCTTAACGTAGCCTTCGCTTGCAGCGATAATCTGGCCATTGGAAGCCTTCAGACGGAAACGGAATTCGCCAGCCTTGTCCTTGTAAATTTCAAACTTAGGATTCTTTTCTGTAGCAAAACCCTCAACAGTCTGGTCTTCAATTGCAGCGATAGGAGCATTCTTTGCAACGCTTGCACAGCCGTTCTTGCAGCTGTCAAGGCTGGAGTAAACCTCTCCGCCTGTTGCAATGATTTCACCGTTGCCAGCCTTGAGGCTGAATGTGAAGCCTGTCTTAGTTGCCTTAATTACGAATTTACCCATAATAAATCATCCTTTCAAAGGTATTGATTGCCAGATTTTATGTGTTTATTGTACCATTTGTGCGGGAAAACGTCAAGAGTTTTAGTTGATTTTCCACATATACCACAAATTTTCACCCTGGTTTTGCATAAATTACTTCATAAAATGGAAGATATGTTGCGGAATTTTGTGCGGAGTCTTAATATTGTTATTTTTGCTTGATTGTTGTGTCAAAATGTGTTATAATTAGTGCATTATAAATATAACTTGTCATAATATGTGACAGTTTGGAGGCGGTTATGGAAAATAAAACAGAATTCAAACCGTATATTCCTGCGTCAAAGGTTACGCCGGAACTTACGGTAACGTCAATCATTATGGGTGTTATCCTCGCTGTTGTGTTCGGTGCGGCTAATGCTTACCTCGGACTTCGAGTTGGTATGACAGTTTCAGCTTCTATCCCTGCAGCTGTTATCTCAATGGGTGTAATCCGAGTTATTATGAAGAAAAACTCTATCCTCGAAAGTAACGTTGTTCAGACAATCGGTTCAGCAGGTGAATCCCTCGCAGCAGGTGCAATTTTTACACTTCCTGCACTTTTCCTCTGGGCATCCGAAGGCGTGATGGAAAAGCCTGGTATCGTTGAAATCACACTTATCGCCCTTCTCGGCGGTCTTCTCGGTGTGTTCTTTATGGTACCTCTCCGTAATGCTCTTATCGTTAAGGAACACGGTACTCTCCCTTACCCTGAGGGAACTGCTTGTGCTGAAGTTCTCCTCGCTGGTGAAGAAGGCGGCGCAAACGCTTCTACAGTATTTGCTGGTATGGGTTTTGCGGCACTTTTCAAGTTCATCATCGACGGCATCAAGGCAGTACCCGGTGAAGTTTCTTTCCGTGTAAAGGGCTTTGCAGGTGAAATCGGCACACAGATTTATCCTGCTGTAATGAGCGTTGGTTATATCTGCGGCTTCAGAATTTCTTCCTATATGTTCGCAGGCGGCGTGCTCAGCTGGCTTGTGCTTATCCCACTCATCGTAATGTTCGGTGAAAACGCTGTTGTATACCCAAGTGATGGAGCAACAATCGGTGAGATTTTTGCAGCTGACGGCGCAAGCGGTATCTGGGGCAGCTATATCCGTTACATAGGTGCAGGCGCACTTGCAGCAGGCGGTATCATCAGCCTCATCAAGTCCCTCCCACTTATCATCCGTACATTCAAGGACGCTCTCAAGAGCATCAACGTAAAGGGTGGAAATGCTTCAACAAACGTTGAAAGAACAGCAAACGACCTCAATATGAAGGTTGTTCTTATTGCAATCGCAGTTCTTACACTTGCTGTATGGCTTATTCCTGCAATCCCGGTTAACCTTCTCGGTGCACTTATTATCGTAATTTTCGGCTTCTTCTTTGCAACCGTTTCCTCAAGAATGGTTGGTCTTGTAGGAAGCAGTAACAACCCTGTTTCAGGTATGGCTATCGCAACACTCCTTATCGCTACACTTATCCTCAAGTTCACAGGTGCAAGCGGTGCAGAGGGTATGGCAGCAGCTATCGCAATCGGTTCTATCATCTGTATCGTAGCAGCTATCTCAGGCGATACATCCCAGGACCTCAAAACAGGTTATCTCCTTGGTTCTACACCTAAAAAACAGCAGATTGGTGTAGTAATCGGTGTATGCGCAGCAGCACTCGCTAACGGCGGTACACTTTACCTCCTCGACAGCGCTTGGGGCTTCGGTTCTGCAGAACTCGGCGCACCACAGGCTACACTTATGAAAATGATTATCGAAGGCGTAATGAGCGCAGAACTCCCATGGAACCTTGTATTCGTAGGTGCATTCATTGCAATTCTCGTTGAAGTAATCGGTATCCCTGTTCTTCCTTTCGCAATCGGTGTTTATCTCCCTGTACAGCTCAACGCTTGTATCCTCGTAGGAGGTATCGTTCGTCTTGTCTTCGATAAGATGAAGAAGAAGGAAGAGGAAGAAAAGAAGGAAATCATCAACGACGGTATCCTTTTCTGCTCAGGTATGATTGCAGGTGAAGGTCTTGTTGGTATCGTGCTTGCTCTCCTCGCTGTATTCGGCGTAGACAAGGTTCTCGATATCTCAGGCAAGCTTAACCTTCCACCGGTTGTTTCAAGTATCGGCAGCCTCGTAGTATTCGGTCTTATCATCTGTACACTTCTCAAGTTCTCTATCTGGAAGAAGAGAAAGAAAGCTGATGTGAAGAATGAAGCGTAAGCAGAATCCCGAAGAAAATTATCTTGAAAAATGCCCGAAGCGTCCCGAGCATATCGGCTGGACAACGGACGAAAACGGCATTGTAACCCTTGAAATTGAAAACAAGGGCATAATGAACAGGATAATGCAGAAAATCGCTAAAAAGCCGAAAATTTCGTATATCCACCTCGATGAAATGGGAAGCTTTGTGTGGCCTATGATTGACGGTGAAAGAAAAATTGTGGATATGGGCGAGCCGATGGAAGAACACTTCGGTGAAAAAGCTCATCCGACTTACGAAAGACTTGCAAAGTTCTTTCAGATACTCGAAAGCTACGGTTTT
>JAZUSM010000074.1:0-49689 GCA_045606725.1 Oscillospiraceae bacterium
GAGATCACCGCTGCCCTTTACGTAGCAAGCAGTACCAAGACAGACAGAAATCTTATACTTACCCTTTGGATTGAGGGAGAACTGAGCGTAGAATGTTACAACGCCGTAAACCTTCTCAAGAGGATAACCTGTTTCTCTTGCAATAATTGTCTGTACTTCGATTGGCAGATAGCCATAGATTTCCTGAGCCTTCTGAAGAATAGGCATCAGGCAGCCCTTTTCGGTCTTATGAGCAGCAATAACTTCAAGAAGCTGCTTCTCCTGTTCAGGAGTACCTGCAAAAGGGATGGATGAAATTGTAGAACCCATTATAGAACCTCCTCAATTATCTCGGTAATTCAGGCGCAAGGACACACCATTACACCATACTTACCATAATGAATACATTATAACATAAACTCCGACAAAATGCTACAAAAATATATTACTAACGTTACCCCCGTTTTTTGTTTATTTGTCACAAATTCATACTGAACAGGTATATTTTGCTTTCTGAACAGAAATCGGCATTTAAGTTACTTTTATTAATATTCGTCATTATCTTTAAACACTTTTTATAGATATTGTACGAGAATATTAGATGTAATGCCTATTTTTATTTTTTTAAAAATATGGTATCATATTATTGTTAAAATTAATGACAAAACAATTTTGTGCATTTTAACAAAATGTTAATTATTTAACGAGAGTTACGAAAATGTTTTCGAAGGAGGTTTTCCACCGTGACTGTTAATGATATCAAAAAACTGCTTGATGCTAAAATTCTCTGCGGTGAGGAGTTCGCGGAAAGAGAGGTTCACACTGCTTGTGGAAGTGACATGATGAGTGATGTTCTTGCTTTTGTAAAGGATCAGTCTGTTCTGCTTACGGGTCTTTGCAATCCTCAGGCTATACGCACAGCAGAGATGATGGATATTATCTGCATTGTTTTTGTTCGTGGAAAAATGCCGGATGAGGCCATGATTGAACTTGCACAAGAACGCGAAATTGTTATCATGTCCACACCTATGAGAATGTTCCCCGCATGCGGAATTCTTTATACAAACGGTTTACGGGGAGGCGTTGACAATTGAGTGATACAATCAAACTTCATTATACGGTTTCCCCTGACGATTTCACCCGTGCCGGCGAAGCATCAGGCGATGTAAAGGGCAAGCTTAAAAAGATGGGGGTTTCACCTGAGGCTGTGCGCAAGGTTGCAATCGCTATGTACGAGGGTGAAATCAACATGGTTATTCATGCTGACGGTGGAGATATTGACGTCGAAATTTCAGAAGATGATATAACCATGATTCTTGCGGACAAGGGTCCGGGAATTGCGGATATTGACCAGGCGATGCAGGCAGGTTGGTCCACAGCGCCTGATAACATACGTTCACTTGGTTTCGGTGCAGGCATGGGTCTTCCGAATATGAAAAAATATTCCGACCATATGCAGATTGACACGGAGCTGGGTGTCGGTACAACTGTTACTATGAAAGTGAATATGTGATGGCGAATTTTGATATTGCAATAATAGGTGGAGGTCCTGCGGGTGCAACTCTTGCACGGCTGCTGGACGAAAAATTCCGGGTTATACTTATTGATGGAAAAACAGATGATAAAGACAGCTTCAGCAAATGCTGCGGAGGGCTTCTCTCCCCTGATGCACAGAAAGCGTTTGCTGAATTTGATTTGACTCTTCCTAAGGATTTACTGGTTGACCCTCAGATTTTTTCGGTAAGGACCATTGATTTACAGACTAAGGCTGAACGTCATTATCAGCGTTTTTACATGAATCTTGACCGTCACAGGTTTGATTTATGGCTTGAAGGTCTTGTTCCTGAAAATGTTGAAAGATTTTACGGCAAATGCGCAGGAATTGAACTGCAAAATAAGCTGTATTCCCTTAAATGCACCGATAATAACGGGGCTGAAAAAATAATTACCGCCAAAAAGGTTGTTGGTGCTGACGGTGCAAATTCCATGGTAAGGAAGTATCTGTATCCGACAAAGAAAATACGAAGGTACACTGCTATTCAGCAGTGGTTCAGGGAAGAAAACGCAAAGCCGTTTTACAGCTGTATTTTTGACCCTGCTACAAGTGATTGCTGTTCCTGGTCGATTTCCAAGGATAATGTTTTTATTTACGGCGGTGCATTTGAACCTAAGGACTGCCGTATGATGTTTGAAATTCAGAAACAGCGTCTTTCGGACTACGGATTCAAATTCGGCGAAATTCTTAAGACAGAGGCATGTGTTGTTCTGCGTCCGAAGTCACCCTTTGATATTTGCACGGGCAGAAACAATGCTTTCCTTGTGGGTGAAGCTGCCGGACTTATTAGTCCGAGTTCACTGGAGGGAATAAGCTTCGCTGTCAACAGTGCACGAATTCTTGCGGAAGTGCTTAACAAAAAAAATCTGGCTGCTGATAAAGTATATGGAATAAAAATAATTCCTATGCGGATAAAAATTTTCTCAAAACTGCTCAAATGTCCGTTCATGTATGTTCCTGCTTTAAGAAAGCTTGTTATGAAAAGCGGACTCAGCAGTATAAGAATCATAAAGAGAAACTAACCTTTTTCGGTTACTGCAAAGGGAGGTTTTACAATGAATTTCACCCATTCGGTACAGCTTGACAAAAGCAAATGCATGGGCTGTATCAACTGCATAAAAAGATGCCCTACTCAGGCAATCAGAGTGCGTGGTGGAAAGGCTACTATAATTACTGAATTCTGCATTGACTGCGGTGAGTGTATACGTATCTGTCCTCATCATGCAAAGCTGGCAATTTACGACCCGCTTTCAGTTATGGAAAATTATGAATACACGGTTGCGCTTCCTGCACCATCTTTATATGCACAATTCAACAATCTTGATGACATAAATATTGTTCTTCGTGCATTGCTGAAAATGGGCTTCAACGATGTTTATGAGGTTTCGGCGGCGGCTGAACTTGTAAGCGAGCTGTCAAGGAAATACATAGAAGAAAATCCCGAAAAGAAACCGTTTATTTCGTCTGCCTGTCCGTCGGTTGTACGACTTATCAGCGTGCGTTTTCCTAATCTTATTGAGCACGTTCTTCCGATAAATGCACCTGTGGATATTGCGGCTTCTGAGGCAAGGAAGATTGCTATGAAAAAGACGGGACTTCCTGCTGAAAAAATCGGAATTATCTTTATTTCACCCTGTCCTGCAAAGGTTACGGCAACACGTGCACCTATTGGTTTTGAAAAATCCGAGGTTGACGCGGTTGTTGCGATAAAGGATATTTATCCTGTTATGCTGAAACATATGGTTAACTCAATTTATGACGAGGAAGATCTGCTTACATCGGGCAAAATCGGTATAAGCTGGGGACGAAGCGGTGGCGAAGCAGGCGGAGTTCTTACTGACAGCTACCTTGCTGCTGATGGTATTGAAAATGTTATAAAGGTACTTGAGGATCTTGAGGATCAGAAGTTTTCTGATCTTGATTTTATTGAGCTTAACGCGTGTTCAGGAGGCTGCGTCGGCGGCACGCTTACGGTTGAAAATGCATATGTTGCAAAATCCAAGCTCAACAAGCTCAGAAAATATCAGCCTGTTTCACGCTCTCATCTGGACGGCAAGACTCTTGACAAGCCTTTCTTTGAAAAGGAAATTGAATACAAGCCTGTTTTCAAAATCGGAACGAGCCTTAAGGACAGCATTGCGGCAATGGCCAAGATTGATGCACTGCTTGAAAAATTCCCCGGACTGGACTGTGGCTCATGCGGTGCTCCTACGTGCCGTGCGCTTGCTGAAGATATCGTCAGCGGACGTGCTCACGAACGTGATTGCGTATACTTACTGCGTGATTACATTCATCGTATTTCCCGTCAGTTCAGCAGTCTTGACTCGCTTGGTGATGATGAGAACAATGATTACAATGATTATACTGAGTCTGACTACACCGACTATTAATGTGAGGATATAACTATGAAACTGAATGAATTTATTGAAAAATGCGGATTTACACTTGTTAATGAAGGTGCTGAGGATATTGAGCTGACAAAGGTTTACTGCTGTGACCTGCTTTCCTTTGCAATGTCAAGAAATCCGTCCGGTTCAGTATGGGTTACAGTTATGGGCAACGTTAACACGGTTGCTGTTGCGGTACTTACTGAAGGAGGCTGTATTGTTGTTGCAGAAGGTGCTGAAATTGATGAAACGGCACTTGAAAAGGCTAAACAACAAGGTGTTGCGATACTGAAAACCGACATGCCTGTTTTTGAGGCGGCGCTTGCGGCGCACAAGCTTATTTCCGAATAAGGATAGGAGGAGTCTGCCGTGAGGTTAAGTTATGATTTACACATACATTCCTGCTTGTCCCCTTGCGGCGACGAGGATATGCTGCCCAGCAACATTGTCGGTATGGCGGCACTGAAAGAACTGGACGTTATTGCGGTTACTGACCATAATTCCTGTGGAAACTGTCCTGCGGTGATGAAGCTTGCGGAGGCTTACGGGGTTACAGCAATCCCGGGAATGGAACTTACAACAGAAGAAGAAGTTCATGTTGTATGTTTATTTCCTGAACTTGACAATGCGATGGAATTTGACAAGTACGTACATCAGTGTATGATGCCGTTTCCCAATGACGAAGAAGTTTTCGGCAGGCAGCTGTTTGTTGACGAAGATGACAACATCATCGCAAAAGAGCCATATCTGCTGATAAACGCAACGAGCATTGATTTTGAGTCAGTGCACGGACTTGTTACGAAATACGGCGGAATTATGATTCCTGCACACGTTGACAAGAGCAGCACAAGTCTGCTTTCCAACCTTGGATTTATTCCGCCTGACAGCAGGTTTACTTGTGCTGAGGTGAAACACATCGGGTTTATGGATAAGCTTCTTGAAGCTAATCCATATCTGAAGAATTGCAATATTATTCACGACAGCGATGCACATTATCTGGAACACATTCATGAACCTGAATTTTTTATTGAGGCGGAATCGAAAAATGTTAAGGATATATTGGCTGCGCTTGTAAAAAACAAATGATTATCACATAAAAATGGCATCGGAATTAACCGATGCCATTTTTTATCCGCGGTATTCTTTGCGAAGCAATTCATTTTTCTTATCCCAGAGCTGCTGTGAAAGGTCAACATAATACTTATGAGGATTTTCAAATCGCTTTACTTCGTCCCAGATTGTATCGAGCTGTGCGGCGCAATACTCACGGATATCTTCTGTTGACGGACGTTCATAGATACACTCTCCGTCCATAAAGATAGGCTCCATAAGACGTACAGCGCTGAAATGCTCAAGAAATTTACGCTTATATGTGTATTCGGGGTCAAATATTTCGTAAGGCTTTGTATCGTCGATAATTTCCCCTCTGCAGGTAAGCACGTCGGCAATTGCCATGCCTGTTGTTGTATCAAACAAGCGCCATACTTCCTTGAAATCGGGATTTGTAATTTTTGTTACGTTTTCCGAGAGTTTGATTTTCGGAACAATTTTTTCGTCCTTTTCAATTGCGACAAGCTTATACACGCCGCCGAAAACCGGCTCTGATTTGGAGGTAATCATACGCTCGCCGACACCGAAGCTATCAATTTTTGCACCTTGTCTTAAAAGGTCACGTATGATATATTCATCAAGAGAATTTGAAGCAACAATCTTTACATCAGGGAAGCCCTCGTCGTCAAGCATCTGTCTTGCACGCTTTGAAAGATACGTGATATCGCCGCTGTCTATACGGATACCGACAGGCTTGTGTCCCTTTGCGCGCATTTCCTTGAACACGGTAATTGCATTCGGAACACCTGATTTAAGGACATTATAGGTATCTACCAGCAAAGTAGTACTGTCAGGATAACATTCGGCATATGCACGGAATGCTTCAAGCTCACTGTCAAACATCTGTATCCATGAATGTGCCATTGTGCCGAGTGCAGGAGTCTGCATTTCCTTATCGCAGATTGTGCAGGCTGTACCGGTACATCCGCCGATGTATGCTGCACGTGCGCCGTAAATTGCTCCGTCAAAGCCCTGTGCACGTCTTGAACCGAACTCCATTACAGGACGTCCTTCAGCTGCGCGGACAATTCTGTTTGCCTTTGTTGCAATAAGACTCTGATGATTGATGCAGAGCAGTACCATTGTTTCAACAAACTGCGCCTGAATAGCAGGTCCTCTTACTGTAACAATCGGTTCGTTCGGAAAAATCGGCGTGCCCTCGGGAACTGCCCACACATCACAGCAGAATTTGAAATTGCGGAGGTAATCGAGAAATTCCTCGCTGAAAAGTCCTTTTGTACGAAGGAATTCTATGTCGTCCTCTTCAAATTCAAGCGAATTGAAGTAGTCGATAACCTGCTCCAGACCGCACATAATAGCAAATCCGCCGCCATCGGGAACACTTCGGAAAAACATATCAAAGTAAGAAATGGTTTCCCCCATTCCTTTTGAAAAATAACCGTTTGCCATTGTAAGCTCATAAAAGTCTGCGAGAAGCGTCAGATTTCTTTTATTCTTATCCATTTAATAATCCCCTTGATATAATCTTTATTTTATTTTTTTTACAAATTTTATTCCGCTGTCTTTCATAAGCTTGTAAGCGGCAATATTCATAAAGTCTGCGTCATGACCGGGTGCATCATAGGTTTCTACAGCATTTACAGGAATGATAATATCAACCTTTCTGTCCTGCTGTGTATACCATGTTTTAAGTGTAAGGCAGAACTGCATTACGCATATATCCGTACAGTCACCCACAACAATAAAAGTATTGGTTGTAGGGTTCTGAATCAGGCACTGCTTGAAAATCTTTTCGTGGAAGCCATTTGTGGAATTCTTTTTCATCAGGAAATATCCGCCGACCTTTTTCAGCTCATCAACAAGCTCACTTTCGGATGTGTTTTCGACACAATGCGGAGGAAATGAAGCAAATTCGGCACAGCCCTCCTTATGGCAGTCGGCAAAAGCAACAACAGGAATTTCAGCCTTGTTGCATTTTTCCATAAGCTTTGCGGTTTCGGGAATAATATCCTCAACAAGCGGAGAAGCCATTGCTCCCTCACGGATAAAGCCGTTGACAACATCCACAACAATCATTGCAGTTTTATCGGGTGCAAAATCTGAAAGTGACATAGCAGGAAGACCGTTGATTTCGTCGATAAGCGCAATTACTGCATTTTTACAATTGTCAGGGGTCTGAGCGGAAAATTTTCTCATAAATATGCACTCCTTGTTAATATTAATCAGCTGATGAAAAAGCTGTTACACATATTATATTATAAACTTTATGTCAAATCAATATAATTTTTGAAAATGATTGAAATTTTGGGTAAAATCGGTTATAATTTATGAAGTCATCTGTTGAATTATGTTTGTAATTTTTTGTGAAAGAATGTGACAATATGAAAAAAATAATTTCTGCAATATTATCAGTATCAATTATTTTATCTCTTACAGCCTGCGGGAAACCTGTTGAAGATGTTCCTGCAATGGCTACTGTTATTTCGGTATCAGAAACAACGGAGGAAACCACAGTTACCACTGTTACCACAACAGAAGCGACTACCACAACAACCGTTGTTACTGAACCTGAACCTGAATTTGCAACTGTAAGCATTGCTGCTGTCGGTGATAATCTTATTCATTCAAGCATATACAAACAGGCAGCTGCTCGTTCGGCTGACGGAGGATATGATTTCACTTATGCTTATGAAAATGCTGTATCACTTATCCGCAGTGCTGACATGGCAATAATAAATCAGGAAACGCTTATCTGCAATGATAAGTATGAACCGTCCACTTATCCTCGCTTCAACAGTCCTGTTGCACTTGGTGATCATATGCTTGAGATTGGTTTTGATGTATTTACTATTGCAAATAATCACACTCTTGACAAAAATGAGGATGGCCTTATGGCATGTCTTGATTACTGGGACAGCCGTGAAAATGCTATTGTTGCGGGTGCTTACAGAAATGCTGAGGACAGGTCTGATATCCGCACTGGTGAATTTGAGGGTATAACTTTCTCATTTCTTTCATATACAGAATATCTGAACGGTTTGTATCTTCCTGAGGGAAGTGTTATGGAAATCGGTGACGCTTTTGATATTGATACAATTGTAAAGGAAATTGCTGCCGCAAAGGAAGTTTCAGATGTTTGCGTTGTTGCTTTGCACTGGGGTGTTGAAAACTCTGATATTATCAGCGACTATCAGCGCAGCACGGCAAAACAGCTTGTTGAGGCAGGTGCAGATATAATTATTGGAAATCACCCTCATGTTCTTCGTGACATTGAGGAAATTGAACGTGAGGATGGTACAACTGCGTTGTGCGCTTATTCCCTTGGAAATTTCATTTCTGCCCAGAGCGTGGGACAAAATCTTATAGGCGGTATACTGAATTTTGACGTGACAATGCGCATTGATGAAAATGCTGAAGAAAATCAGCGTCCGATTATTGACAACATTGAATTCATTCCTGTAATAACTCATTATGATGGAAAATATCATGATATCCGCATTTACCCTCTTGATATGTACACAAGAGAACTTGCTGACTCTCATGGTGTAAGGTCAATGAGCAAATTCGGTTATGAATACATATTTGAGGTGCTTGACAAGAATATCAGCGATAAGTATCTTGATACAGAAAAATATTATATTGCAGAATAATTACAATTCGGAACCAATTTGGGAAATTACTTGAAATGCATGGTTCAATACGATATAATTGTATTATATTATTTTCGGAGAGGAGGAATACATTGTGGTAAAAAAGATTTTCAAGGCAATATGGCATTATTTCCGCAAGCTTGACAAACAGCTTTTTATTGCAGTATGTCTTATTTCGGGATTTTCAGTGCTTCTGATGTATTCCCTCGTTCAGAACGGTGTAACTTCCACAAAGGATTCACGTATGTACAAGATGCAGCTTCTTTGTCTTGGAATAGGGGCGGTAATTGCGCTTATTATGTCTGCACTTGACTATCACAAATTTACAAAGCTATGGTTTCTATACGGTCCGGGTGCGCTGGGACTGACCCTGCTGACATTCACTCCGCTGGTTTACAAGCCTGTAGAAAGCGCGGATGATGCTGCATGGATTGACTTGGGCTTTACGACTCTACAGCCATCGGAATTTCTGAAAATTGCGTTTATAATGACGTTTGCCCTGCATCTGTCCAAGGTCGGCGACAAAATAAATCATCCTATGAATACGATTCTGCTTTGTATTCATGGTGCTGTTCCTACTCTGATAATTGTTGCACAGGGTGATGACGGTACAGCAATTGTCTTTTTTGTGATGTTTGCGTGCATGATGTTTGCGGCAGGTCTTTCCTGGAAGTATATTATGCCGTGCGTAATCGCTTTGCCGTTTGCTTTATGGATACTATGGACGAAAATCATGCTTCCTCATCAGAAGCTCAGATTTCTTGTGCTTTTCGAAGAAGACCCTATGAGCAATCCTGAATTTACTGATATTGCATATCAACAGTATTGGGGCAAGCTTGCTCTTGGTTCAGGACAACTTTTCGGCAAGGGTTTATTTGCGGAAGAATATGTTCATGTTCCTGAGGTACAAAACGATTTTATTTTCACTTATGTGGGACAGTGTCTTGGCTTTCTCGGCTGCATAGGACTTGTTACGCTGCTTACTTTTGTTTGTCTGAAAATACTTGCCGACAGCAGAATTGCAAAGGATGAACTGGGCAGAAACATATGCGTTGGTGTATTCTCGCTTATGTTTATTCATTGTGTTCTCAATCTCGGTATGGTTCTTGGTGTGATGCCTGTAATAGGTGTACCGCTTCCTTTTGTAAGTCAGGGCGGTTCAAGCATGGTAAGTATGTTCATTTGTATCGGACTTGTTATGAGTGTATATGCACATTCAGAGAAAAATTACCGCGTATTCTATGACGCAAATTAATTGATTGGATTACCTTTGATGAAGAAGAACAAATATATAGGCTCTGTACTTATTATAACCGCAGGAATACTATGGGGACTTATGGGGCTTTTTGTACGAAACCTTGATAGATACGGAATAACCTCTATGCAGATTGTTGCGCTGAGGGCTGTATTTACGGCAATGATTATGTCCGTTGTTACATTTATATACGACCGCAGTCTGTTTAAATTTAAAATTCGTGATTTCTGGTGCTTTTTCGGCACTGGTATATGCAGCATAGTTTTTTTCAACTTCTGCTACTTCCGCACCATTACTCTCACTTCCCTTTCAGCGGCTGCTGTACTGCTTTACACAGCACCTGTGATGGTAATGATAATGTCTGTATTTCTGTTCAAGGAAAAGCTCACGGCAAAGAAAATCATTGCTGCCGCTGCAGCATTTACAGGATGTACGCTGGTTACCGGTGCTGCTGACGGAGTACTTACACTTAACACAGCAGGAATTCTGACAGGACTGGGGGCGGCTTTTGGCTACGCATTATACACTATTTTCGGTGAGTTTGCTCTTAAACGCGGTTACAACAGCATTACAATAACACTTTACACATTTATTTTTGCTTCCGTTGGTGTACTTCCTTTTGCGGATATTGCTTCGCTTACAGCGAAAGTTTCTGAAAATCCGCAGATAATCGGCTGGGGAGCAATACTCGCTTTAGCGGTAACGGTCATTCCGTACCTTATTTATACAATAGGACTGCGCACTGTTGAGGCGGGAAAAGCGTCGGTCATGGCAACTATTGAGCCTGTTGTTGCAACTCTTGTAGGGGTAATTATTTTTTCCGAGCCGTTAAGTGCATCGGGAATAGTTGGGATAATTCTTGTAGCGACTTCGCTAGCAATGTTGAATATAAAAACTGAAAAGGAGAAAAATTTATGAAAAATATTGACAATATGCTTATCAAGCTTTACGGGGAAAAAATGCTTTCTGTACAGCAGGAACGCTATGCAAAGGCTGAAAAGGCTTTTGAAGAACTTTTCGGTACAACCGATAATCTTATGATTTTTTCCGCTTCTGGACGTACAGAGGTGGGCGGCAATCACACTGACCATAACAGAGGAAAAGTTCTTGCTGCAGCTGTAGGACTTGATGTTATTGCTTTTGTCGTTCCTACTGATGATGGAATCATCACTGTAAAGTCCGAGGGCTTTCCACAGGATACAGTTGACACTGCTGACCTTTCTGTAAAGGAAGATGACAAGAACACTTCTGCTGCACTTATCAGGGGTGTTGCTGACGGACTCAAAAAAGATGGATTCAGCATAGGTGGTTTCAAGGCTTACACAACTTCAAACGTACTCAAGGGAAGCGGTATTTCCTCATCGGCGGCATTTGAAGTTCTTATCGGAACAATTCTTTCACACCTTTACAATGACGGAAAGGTTACAGCAGTAAAGATTGCTCAGATTGCTCAGTATGCTGAAAATGTTCATTTCGGAAAGCCAAGCGGACTTATGGACCAGATGGCTTCTTCTGTAGGCGGATTTATTGAAATTGATTTTGCTGATACTGCAAATCCTGTTATCGACGCTATCAGCTATAATTTTGCAGAAAGCGGACACAGTCTTTGTATTGTTGACACCAAGGGAAGTCATGCTAACCTTACTCCCGAATATGCGGCAATTCCTGTTGAAATGAAGTCTGTTGCCAAGTTCTTCGGAAAGAATGAGCTTCGCGACATAACACGTGAACAGCTTTGGGAGAATATTGCTGAGGTACGCAAGACTTGCGGTGACAGGGCTGTATCTAGAGCGTTCCATTTCTTTGACGAAAATGAACGTGTTGACCGTGAGGCAGACGCTTTACGCAGCGGCAAGCTTGATGAATTCTTAAAGGAAGTAAATGCAAGCGGCAACAGCTCTTTCAAATATCTTCAGAACATTTTTGCAACTGTTGATCCTAAGGAACAGGGTGTTGTTCTCGGACTTTACACTGCTGAACGTATTCTGAACGGCAGAGGTGCTTGCAGAGTACACGGCGGCGGTTTTGCGGGTACAATTCAGGCATTTGTTCCTGATGACCTGCTTGACGAATTTATTTCGGAGATGGAGCATCTTTTCGGTGAGGGAAGCTGCTATAATCTCTACATAAGACCTGTCGGCGGAACAAAAGTAATGTAAAACAAAACGCTTCATTTTGAATGATCAAAGTGAAGCGTTTTTTATTTTCTTATTAATTCGGAACTGCTGAAGCTGACTGGGACATCACGTCCATAGCCTTCGGCAGGTATTCCTGAAAAGTCAGGTGGCACGATACCGAGTTTTGCATACACACTCAGTATATCGTTTATTATAGGTAATCTGCTGCCGTCAAAAAATTCACCGGCTGTTTCATCTATCAATGAAAGTGTATCATAAATTACTCTCAGAAGATTTATATCGGCACTCATGAACAGGTCATAATATTCCTTATACTTTCCCGTTGAATACTGATTTTTATCGTTGCGATTATATCGGTAATGATTTTTCACATACTCACAGCTTCTGAAGTTAAGACAAAATCTGTATTCGGTATAAAGCCAATCGCTTTTTTCACAAAAATCACATGGATAAAATTTGCCTCCGTTTTTATCGGGCATACACACGGGAACGAGTATTTCTCCGGGGCAAAAATCCGATACATTCCATTGTTGAGTATATTGCCCTTTTGTTTTCAGGCAGAAATCTATGAGGGTAAAATCTGACAGGTACAACAGATAGCTGCGCCATTTGCTGTAATCGTACTGATAATAATCAATCAAACCGTTAATTGATTTCAGACCGAAACAGAACATTCCTTTGATATTGAGTTCTGAATAATCATTTTTCATTATAATCTCCATAAGCCTGTATGTTTTCTACATATTAATAAGAGTTGTATTAAGCTTTCTTTCCTCAAGAAGCTCGGTAATGACAATGTTCAGACAGTTCAAATCCCATGACAGGTCGTATGTTTTTTCCTTTCCGATTACTGCAACCATAGGACGCAGAGGCTGGTCAGGATAGTTTTTCAGAACGTAGGCATTTTCACCATTAGAAAGCTTTACTCTTGACCCTATTGGGTACGGTGCAACCTTACGCAGAAATGCGTGGACTACTCTTTCATCAAAGTGGGTGCTCATTCCGCCCATAACGTATTCAATCGCTTCATTCGGCGGACTCGGAGTACGGTACGGACGATTTGAGGTAAGTGCATCATACACATCTGCTACAGCAAGAATTCTTGCATATGGATGGATTTCTTTTCCGCTTAATTTGCATGGGTAACCTGAGCCGTCAAGCTTTTCGTGGTGACCTACAATTCCTGCATAGACATTTTCATTTACAAGGTTTCTTTCACGCAGGTGGTTTGCGGCGTGGACAGGATGCATTTTTACGATATCAAATTCTTCTGTAGTAAGTTTCCCCGGCTTATTGATTATTTCAATGGGTACTGCGACTTTTCCGATATCGTGAAGCAAACCTGCAAGTCCAAGTTCATTCAGCATCTGATTTGTAAGTCCGAGTTCAATTCCGATAGCTATAGCCATTATAGAAACACTGAGGCTATGATGATATGTATAATCGTCATACATTTTTATATCGGCAATATTTATGAGAATATCCTTTTTGGCTGAAAGGCTGTCAATAAGGTCCTGAGCTGTTGAACCGATAGCTTCGATATCACTTTTCTGTACGCCCTTGCTACCGTCGATAAAGTTATCGGCAAGGCTATGGATATTGGAAATTGCCTCACGGCGTATCTGCTGATTGATTGAAGAAACTATACGCACCTCGCTTATGGCGGTATCTACATATGCGCCGTCCAGCTTTGCGTTCAGCATCTGAGTAATCTGAACATCGGTGAGTTTCTGCCCCTTCTTCATTATAACGGCAGAGCCGAGAGAAATATCGTAGAAATGAATATCTCTTGCAAGGCACATACCTGACAACAATTCTTCAGTTCTTACAAAAACCAAATTCCCGACCCTCCTTTAAAATGCACAGAGCCCCTTGAAAGTCAGGGGCTCATAAAGTCATATTATTAATCCATACCGAATAATATGTACAGACAAGCAATTACTTTCTGAGCTGAGCTGCACAATCAGCGCAAACGTATTTGCTCTTGAATTCAACAATATTTTCATCGCTTCCGCAGAAAGCGCAAGCCTGCTTATATTTCTTAAGAATAATCTTTTCGTCCTCAACGTAAATCTCGAGAGCGTCCTTTTCACTTATACCAAGACCTCTTCTGAGCTCGATTGGGAGAACAATTCTTCCGAGTTCATCAATTTTTCTTGTAATACCAGTTGCTTTCATATGAAAGACCTCCTTGAAATTCTTTGAATAGATTATAACATGTTTTGTCTATATTTGTCAAAAAACATTATATGAACAATATTAGCCATTTTATGAATATTTACGCAGGCAAACCAATAAACACGAGAAAGGAGGACACGCTTACGATAAGTGTGTCATAAAAAGGATATGATAAAATGGATATTTGCTGTGATGCTGATTATTTCAGCAGTCCTCGGTGCTGCTGAGGGTAACATATCGGAGGTAAGCTCGGCGGCACTCAATTCATGTGTTGAAGCTGTAGAGCTTTGCATATATCTCACAGGTGGTATGTGCATGTGGGGAGGAATAATGCGTGTTGCTGAAAAATCAGGGATAACAGATGTTATAGCAAGAATATTCCGTCCGTTACTGAAATTACTGTTTAGGGGAATTGATACAAACGGAAAAGCATTTCATGCAATATGTATGAATATTACAGCAAATCTTCTGGGGCTTGGAAATGCGGCGACGCCTCTTGGTCTTGAAGCAATGAAGCGGCTTGAGGAGGAAGAAGGCAAAAGCGATATTACAAGCAGGAACATGGTTATTTTTGTAGTGCTAAACACTGCTTCGATTACACTTATTCCGACAACTGCCGCATCTCTGCGTCTGAAGCACGGCTCAGAAGCACCTATGGAAATTCTCCCGTGCGTACTTATTACATCAGCCTGCGCACTTGCGGTAGGTCTTATAACAGCGATAGTTCTTGACAAGGGTGAAAGAAAATGAGTGATTTTGTAATTCCTTTTTTTATTGCGGCAATAATGATAATCGGACTTATCAGAAAAATTGATGTATTCAATGAATTTACCGACGGAGCAAAGGAAAATCTCAAGGCTTCGGTTTCGGTACTGCCTGCACTGATTGCACTTATGACAGCTATAGGAATGTTCAAGGCATCGGGGGCACTTGACTTTATTTCTGCGGTAATATCTCCTCTTACCGATTTTCTCGGCTTTCCACAGGAATGCACACCGCTTGCGATAATACGTCCTGTTTCGGGAAGCGGTGCACTTGCTGTATTCGAAAATATTCTTACTGAGGTTTCGCCTGACAGCTTTGCGGGACGGGTTGCAAGCGTTATAATCGGTTCAACCGAAACAACGTTTTATACAATTGCTGTTTACTACGGAATAACCAAGGTAAAGAAAACCCGTCAGGCTTTACCGGCGTCACTTGCTGCTGACTTTACGGGTTTCATTTTAAGCGCTTTAACTGTAAGAATTATTTTAGGGTAATTGTGCATAATAAACTATACCATACCAAAGCATGTATGTATAAAATAACGAATATTTCTTATCTACTTGACATTCTGATACAATTTTGGTATAATAATTAAGCGTTGTGTGAGTTGATCACAATGAGCCATTAGCTCAGTCGGCAGAGCATTTGACTTTTAATCAAAGGGTCTGGGGTTCAAATCCCCAATGGCTCACCAAAAAACCTTGAAGCGATATTGCTCCAAGGTTTTTTTATTTATTCTTATTGTCCTTAAGCCGCAGTTTAATTCCGTCCATAATAATATCACGGGCTTTAGCTGCTTCATTTTTCGCAAGAGGTGGTATGTCGGCCAATGGATATTCAATCCCAAGCTGTGTGTATTTTTCCTTGCCCATATCGTGATACGGCAGGACATCAAGTGCTTTAAGTGTACGCAGTCCTCCGATATAATATCCAAGCTTACGCAGATATTCTTCGTGATATGTTATATTTGGAACTACAACGTGCCTTATCCATAATTCCACGCCTTTTTCGCTGATATATTCCGCGAAATCGAGAACTGCTGTATTCTCCTGCCCTGTTAATTCTGTATGCTTTTCGTTATCTATATGTTTGATATCAAGCATTACTATATCGGTAACAGCAAGCAGTCTGTCAAATTCTGCAATTGTTTTTTTATTACGGCTGAATGTTATTCCCGAAGTATCCAGACATGTATGGACGCCTCTGCGTTTTGCTTCCTCAAAAAGTTCGGTTACAAATTCCATCTGCATAAGTGGCTCGCCGCCTGTCACGGTTATTCCTCCGTTACCGAGAAATTCCTTGCAGCTTTCCCAGCCATCCATTATTTCAGTTACAGTAACTTCCCTGCCGCCGTCATATGCCCATGTATCAGGGTTGTGACAATACTTGCATCGCATAGGACAGCCCTGCATGAACACTACATATCGTATTCCTGGGCCGTCGACTGTTCCGCAGGATTCTATTGAATGAATATACCCGTTCATCTGTTCACCTCCAGACAAATAAGCTAAGGGAACGTCCATAGGACGCTCCCTCTTTTTTTTACATTGATTTATGGAATGTTCTGGAGATTACGTCGTCCTGCTGTTCCTTTGTAAGCTTGTTGAAGTTTACGGCATAGCCAGAAACTCTGATTGTAAGCTGAGGATACTTTTCAGGGTGCGCCTGTGCGTCCAGAAGAAGTTCCTTTGTAAATACATTTACATTAAGATGATGTCCGCCCTTGCTGACATAACCGTCAAGAAGTTCGATAAGGTTGTCAACCTGCTGATTAGCTGCCATAAAAATCATCCTTTCTGTATAGTTGGTTAAAACTCTTCATCTTCATAATCCATACCTTTATTCAACGTTGGCTGACAGCAGGCTTTCTGACCTGTGCCGCAGTCGCTGCTTCGGTATGTACGGACAGTCATTTCGTCGCTATCTTCGGAAGAAGAAACGTTAACATGACCTCCGCCCTCACTCATAAGACGGTCAAGCATATCCACAAGCTCATTTACCTTGTTATCCATAATAACCGCCCTTTCAGAAATTACTTATTGATTTCTTCCTCTGCAATTCTGTCCAGGTCAAGATCCCCCATAAACACGGAATTATCCTTACCGAGAGCATCAGGAACAATAGAAAATGTATTGGAGATACCATCCTGTGCGTGCTTGAACGGAAGCTTTGCAACACTTGCGAGGGAAGCTGTTGCGCCGTTTGTATCACGTCTGTGCATTGGATTTGCACCAGGTGCAAGAGGCTCACCCATTTTTCTTCCGTCAGGTGTATTACCTGTTTTCTTACCATACACAACATTTGAAGTGATTGTAAGAATTGACATAGTAGGAATACTGTTTCTGTATGTATGATGACGTCTGATCTTGTCCATGAATTTGCGTACAATATTAACCGCAATCTGGTCAACACGATCGTCGTTATTTCCGTACTTAGGGAAATCGCCCTCAACTTCGTAATCAACCACGATGCCGTTTTCGTCACGGATACACTTTACCTTAGCATACTTGATTGCGCTGAGGGAATCAGCTACAACTGAAAGACCTGCGATACCTGTTGCGAAATAACGCTTTACTTCCCTGTCATGGAGTGACATCTGAAGCTTTTCGTAGCTGTATTTATCATGCATATAATGGATAACGTTCAGTGTATTTACATACAGACCTGCAAGCCAGTCCATCATATCCTCATACTTTTCCATAACGTCGTCGTAATCGAGGTAGTCGCCTGTTACAGGGCGGTACTTAGGTCCGACCTGTTCCTTGAGGCGCTCATCCACACCGCCGTTAATAGCGTAGAGAAGGCACTTTGCAAGGTTAGCTCTTGCACCGAAGAACTGCATTTCCTTACCTACAACCATTGAGGATACACAGCAGGCAATTGCATAGTCATCGCCATGGACTGTTCTCATAAGGTCGTCGTTTTCGTACTGAACGGAAGATGACTTGATAGACATTTCTGCGCAGTAAACCTTGAAGTTTCTCGGAAGCTTTGTTGACCAGAGAACTGTCATATTAGGCTCAGGTGCACTGCCAAGGTTTTCAAGGGTATGGAGATAACGGAAGCTGTTCTTTGTAACGAGAGTACGTCCGTCGATACCAACACCGCCGATTGACTCCGTTACCCATGTCGGGTCGCCTGAGAAAAGCTCATTATATTCAGGTGTACGTGCAAACTTGACCATACGGAGCTTCATAATAAAGTGGTCAACAAGCTCCTGTGCCTGTGACTCGGAAATAATACCCTTTTCGAGGTCACGCTGGATATAGATATCAAGGAATGTTGAAGTACGGCCGAGGCTCATTGCTGCACCGTTCTGCTCCTTAACTGCTGCAAGGTAGCCGAAGTAAAGCCACTGGACAGCTTCCTGGGCATTTGAAGCAGGCTTGGAAATATCAAAGCCGTAGATGTTTCCGAGCTCCTTGAGTTCCTGAAGTGCCTTTACCTGATCGGCAAGTTCTTCACGGAGTCTGATATTTTCTGATGTCATTCTTACGAGAGAAGTATCAATCTGGTGCTTCTTATCTTCGATAAGTCTGTCCACACCGTAAAGCGCAACACGACGGTAGTCACCGATGATACGTCCTCTGCCGTACGCATCAGGAAGGCCTGTAATAATTGCAGACTTTCTTGCCATTCTCATTTCTGGAGTATATGCATCAAAAACACCCTGATTATGTGTTTTTCTATACTTGGTAAAAATCTCAACTACCTCGGGGTCAACCTCATATCCGTTTTCACGGCAGGCATTCTGTGCCATTCTTATTCCGCCGAAAGGCTGGAGGGAACGCTTAAGTGGCTTATCTGTCTGAAGACCTACAATTTTTTCGAGGTCCTTATTTATGTATCCTGCACCATGTGAAGTGATTGTAGAAACAATTTTAGTATCCATATCAAGGACACCGCCGGCTTCACGTTCCTTCTTGAAAAGGTCGAGCACTTCCTGCCAGAGCGCCTTGGTAGTTTCCGTTGGTGCGGCAAGAAATGACGAGTCGCCGTCATATGGTGTATAGTTATTCTGAATGAAATCTCTTACATTGATAGAACTGCTCCAACGGCCAAGCTTGAAGCCAGCCCACTGATAAGGAAGTTCCATAGTCTTCATAAACATTCAATCCTTTCAAAAAACCAATTCAAACCCATATAAATTATACTACATTTTTTCTACACTTACAAGTAGCAAATCAATATTTATCAATATATTGATATTTTTTTCATATTTACCACAACATATTGTTTCTTTCGCACAAAACCGTTTGTTGAATGTCAAAAGTATTCTCAACTATAACCAAGAGCACCATTTACAGCAGTTATTGCTGATTTGCAAGTAAAACATAACTTATCCTCACTCTTTGTAAAATAATTGTACAAATTTTAAAATACACTTGCATTCTCATATTATATATGGTATAATATTATTTACTAAAACAAAAATTATGCTCATATACAATTTTTTTATAGAAAAAGAGGATTATGATGAACAATAATTTATTCAGAAAATCAGATGAAAACACCACACGTTTTCTCGCTAATGCACTACTGGTCTGCATTGGCTTGTTTGTAATTTGCTGGTCGTTAAATCAGCTTGATGTATTCGTAATTGATAAAACAGCTTTCTCAATTGTTACACTTGCCTGCGGAATTATTTTCAGTGTTCCTAAGATGATGCTGATAATCAGGCAGAAATATGAAGACTGGATGAAATATGCAGTTATTATCAGTGCAATTCTTGCTATAAATCTTGCATACAGTGTTCTTACATATCATATGATAATGATGCTTGCATTTCCTCTCATAATGTCAGTAATGTTCTTTGACCCTAAGCTTACGCTGTTCACTACGATTTCATCGGTATTTCTCATGACAGCATCCCACATAATCAGTTTCTTCATTTCCGTAATGAATGATGACCCTCTGCAGAGTCTTCATGCAATTATATTGTATGGACTTATGCCAAGGCTGTTTATTTATTGTGCATTTGCATTGATTTGCTTCATACTTGGACTTATTACTCAAAAAATGTTCCGCAAGCTTGACACTCAGAATGCCGAAATTGAACGAAGCAAAAAGGGTCTTGATACAGTTATCAAGGTTTCACGCTCACTTTATGAAGCAACTGATATGGTTGAACTTGCAAGTCTTATCCGATATGCGGTTTACACTGTTACAACAGAAATGCAGGGTAACACATCTGCACCTGTCACTGTTGTTGGCTTCAAGGGAGAAGATGATGTTTTCCATTATCTTGACAACAATCTTATTCATGGAACTTGTATTGCTAAGGACGGCAGTCTTGAAACGGTTCTTCCCAACACCAAGTTCATTTACCCTATCTCACGTCAGAAAGTCTGGGATGACATCCAGGTACACGAGAATGGTATCGGCATGACTTTTTATGAAAAAGAAAATCTGTTGTGCTACATATCAATGGAGTTCCCGGTTGATGATGAAGATATTCTTCTGAACAACACTCTTGAAATTCTTTACAACAATATCAACACAGCCCTCAGACAGACAAAAATGAACAGTGACATATTCAAGACTCAGGAAGCAATTATTCTTTCCTTTGCTGAAATTTCTGAATCAAAGTCACGACAGACCGGTCAGCATGTCAAGCGTGTTTCTGAATATATGAAAATTATGGCTGCCTATGACGGTTACTCTGAAGAAGAATGCAGCGAAATTGCTCTTGCGGCTATGATGCATGATATCGGAAAACTTATGATACCGCCTGAAATTCTTGAAAAGCCATCTCGGCTTACTCCTGAGGAATTCGGAATAATCAAGAGTCACGTTACATACGGCGAAGAACTGCTCCACAACTCACCCGGTGAGGTTATGACCATGGCAAGAAAAATCGCTTTACAGCATCATGAACGCTGGGACGGCCGTGGCTACCTTGGCTATGCAGGTGAGGATATTGACTATATCTCACGTTTTGTTGCTGTTGCAGACGTATTCGATGCACTTGTTTCCAAACGCTCCTACAAAGATGGTTGGCCTCCTAATGAAGCTTACGCTGAAATTGTCAAGCAGAAGGGTGCACAGTTTGCTCCACACGCTGTTGATATTTTTGTAAAGAGCTACGACAAAATTCTCGAAATTCTTGCTCAGTACCCTGACCAGGTTGCTCAATCAGCATAATTTTTTGGCAAAATCACAAAAAAGCCTTGAAATTGTTGAAAAGTATGCTATAATATTCATAATGGTGTATTATTTTGAAAGAGGGGTTACAAATGCCTGATATTATGGCAATCGGTGAGATGCTGGTAGACTTTACTGCTGTTACCGAAGAAAACGGGGATATCTTCTATAAGCAAAATCCCGGAGGTGCGCCTGCAAATGTTGCTGTTATGGCTGCCAAGCTTGGCGTTTCAAGCGGTTTCATCGGTAAGATGGGCAAGGATATGTTCGGAACATATCTTAAAGAAACTCTTGAAAACGAGGGCGTTGACACTAAAGGTGTAAAGCTTGACAAGGGGTACTCCACTACCCTTGCGTTTGTCCGCAAAAACGAGGACGGTGACCGTGATTTTGTGTTTTACAGAAACAACAGTGCCGACCTCAATCTCAGCTACAGCGAGGTTAATCTCAAGCTGATTGACAGCTGCAAGCTACTTCATTTCGGTGCGCTTCTGCTTACATCAGAGCCATCTAAGTCTGCGGTTATCAACACGGTTGAGTATGCTAAGCAGCAGGGTAAAATCATTACTTACGACCCTAACTGGCGTGAGCATTTATGGTCCTCAAGGGCTGAGGCTGTAAAGGCAATGAGAAGCGTACTCCGCTATGTTGACATTATTAAAGTTTCAGAGCTTGAATTACAGATTATTACAGACAGTGGAAATCTGCTTCCGTCGATTGCAAAGCTCCTGAACGAAGGTGTAAAGGTTGTATGCATTACACAAGGTGCAAAGGGTTGTATCATTGCTACAAGAAAAGGCATTGAGCGCTTCCCTACTTTTGATGTGGAAACCATTGATACTCTTGGTGCAGGTGACAGCTTCTTCGGTGCTTTCATTTCTCAGATTATCAAATCAGGCAAATCCATGGACGAGCTTGATATGAATGACTTGCGTGAGTATGCTGTATATGCAAACGCATGCGGCTCGCTGAGCTCAACTAAGGTCGGAGCAATTCCTGCTATGCCGACTCACGATGAGATTATGGCACTTGTCGAAAAAGGAATGAAATATTAAAAATCAAGTGCACGGTTTAAGGGGTGTCCCCTTTACCAATCCGTAATAAACAAATCAAGGGTATCGAGTTTGTGGCTCGGTACCCTTAATCACTTCTATACGGTCATTACATTAAATGCCGTGCACTTTTATAATTATATGAAAATATCCTTACAGCTTTTACACTGTAAGGATATTTTTTGTTATGCGTGCTCTATGAGAGTATTACTTATGCAGCTGTGAACAATGTGCTTACTTCTTCAAGAACCGCAAGTGTATCTGCATATGCTGTAGAATCAATTGCGTCATCAAGTGAAGCATACTTAACGCTGTTTACTTCGACAACTGCTGTGCTGAGTGTGATAATGAGTGCACCTGTTGATGTTGTTGCAAGAACATATCCCTCTGGCAAAGCATTTTCAAGAGAAATTTTGTTGATGTTACCGCATTTTGCCATAAGAACCTTGCCTGCGTCAGCTTCTGTCAGGGTAACGAGGTTACCGTTTGCGTCAACAAGCTTAACTGTGAGAGAGTAGCCTGTAAGTGTACCAACCTTAACCCTTGCAGCGCTCTTGTATGGGTATTCAAGAGTTGCGCCGCTTTCAGCATACAATTCATTTGCTGTAAGGCTTGCTGTGTTGCCGAGGGTTACAGTTTCATAAATATACAATCGATTCACATTTACAGTTCCGCTGATTTTTACGTCTTTGTCAAACCAAACATCACCCTGTGCGCCGTTGACATTATTTACAATGATAAACTCATCTACTAAAAGTTCATATTTTCCGACATTAATATTAATCGGCAGGTCTGCCTTTGTTGTTGCGTTAATCTTCTTGACGTTAACATCGTAACCAAAGTATAATTCACCTGTCATTGTAATATCGCCTGTCAGAGTGAGAGTAACACCATTCTCATTTTCAGTCTGGAAATGAATTCTTTTATACTTACCAGCCGCAGGGAGAGGAAGCGCACCTGTGATTGTCATATCATTGTTGATATATACGATGTAATCTACGTTAGGTTTGTTTCGACGGTTGATTTCGGTCATTACGTCCTTAAGGCTTGCGTACAAACTACCATCACCATTAATCTCAATCATATCAGCAGTCTTGCCTGCAATAAGCTTGTTGCCTGAACGTACTACTGAAAGCTCATCATCATGACCGTTAATAACAACAATATCCTGTTCATAATCGCCTGTAATGTTCATTACATCGAAAGTTTTGTCTACTGGGTAGTCGTATTCTTCATCGCCGTCCATAAGCTTAACTGTGAGAGGTCTGCTATATTCATCAAACGTACCAATCTTAACCCTTGCAACGCTCTTGTATGGATATACAAGAACTGTGTCGCTTCCAACATTCAATTCATTTACTGTAAAGATTGCTGTGTTGCCGAGGGTTACAGTTTCATAAATATACAATAGATTTACATTTACAGTTCCGTTGATTTTTGCGCCACTCATGAAAGAAACAACACCCTGTGCGCCGTTGACATTGTTTACATTGATAAACTCCTGTACAAAAAGTTCATATTTTCCGACATTAATATTAATCGGTTGGTCGTTTACCTTCTTAACGTTAACATTGTCATAAAACTTCAAATAACCTGTCAGTGTAATATCGCCTGTCAGACTGAGAGTAATACCATTCTCATTATCAGTATCGAACCAAATTTCGCTATACTTACCAGCCGCAGGGAGAGGAAGCGCACCTGTGATTGTCATATCATTGCTGATATATACTGTGTAATTTGCGTTAGGGTCGTTTCGACGGTTGATTTCGGTCATTATGTCATTAAGGCTTGCGTACAATGAACCATCAGCAAGCTTAGCCATCTTAGCTGTCTCGCCTGCAACAAGCTTGTTGCCTGAACGTACTACTGAAAGCTCATTATGACCGTTAATCTTTACCTTACCCTGTTCATAATCGCCTGTAATGTTCATTACATCGAAAATTGTGTCTGTCGGGTAGTCGTATTCTTCATCGCCGTCCATAAGCTTAACTGTGAGAATTGAGTCTGGATTACCTGTAAATGTACCAACCTTAACCTTTGCAGCGTTCTTGTATGGATATACAAGAACTGTGTCGCTGAAAGCATCTAAATAATTTGCTGTAATGCTTGCTGTGTTGCCAAGTGTTATAATTCCATCAATATACAAAGAATCTGCATTTACAGTTCCGCTGATGTTTGCATCACAATACAAAGCAACGAAGCCCTTTGCACCATTGATATTTCCTGCATTGAAAGACTCATTCATCCAGAAATTATATGCTCCGACATTAACATTAATCGGCTGGTCGTTTACCTTCTTGACTGTAACGCCTTCAGCAAAGTATAAATCACCTGTCATTGTAATATCGCCTGTCAGACTGAGAGTAACGCCATTCGCATTTTCAGTTCTGAAATCAATTTCGTTATACTTACCAGCCGCAGGGAGAGGAAGCGCGCCTGTGATTGGCATATCATTGTTGATATATACTGTGTAATATGCGTTAGGGTCGTTTCGACGGTTGATTTCGGTCATTACGTCCTTAAGGCTTGCGTACAGACTACCATCAGAAAGCTCAATCATATCAGCTGTCTTGCCTGCAACAAGCTTGTTGCCTGAACGTACTACTGAAAGCTCATTATGACCGTTAATCTTTACCTTACCCTGTACATAATCGCCTGTGATGTTCATTACATCGAAAATTGTGTCTGTCGGGTAGTCGTATTCTTCATCGCCGTCCATAAGCTTAACTGTAAGAGGACTGCCTGTAAATGTACCAACCTTAACCTTTGCAGCGCTCTTGTATGGATATACAAGAACTGTGTCGCTTGCAACATTCAATTCATTTGCTGTAATGCTTGCTGTGTTGCCGAGGGTTACTGTACCACCAATAGTCAGTTCATTCACATTTACAGTTCCGCTGATGTTTGCACTGTTTCCAAAATAAGCTGTACCCTGTACGCCGTTGACATTGTTTACATTGATAAACTCATATACCAAAAATTTATATTTGCCAACATTAATATTAATCGGCAGGTCATCGCCCTTTGCATTTACCTTCTTGACATTAACGCCTTTTTCAAAGTATAACTCACCTGTCATTGTAATGTCGCCTGTCAGAGTGAGAGTAACACCATTCTCATTATCAGTCCAGAACCAAAGTCCTGCATACTTACCAACCGCAGGGAGAGGAAGCGCGCCTGTGATTGACATATCATTGTTGATATATACGATGTAATTTACGTCAGGTTTGTTTCGACGGTTGATTTCAGTCATTACGTCCTTAAGATTTGCAAACAGGAGTTCATAATTTGTCCAATCACCCGATGAATTGAAGTCTCCGTATGTAACCTTAATCATATCAGCTGTATTGCCTGCAACAAGCTTGTTGACTGAACGGACTACTGAAAGCTCACTCTGACCATTAAGAACAACCATACCCTTTTCATAGTCGCCTGTAATGTTCATTACATCGAAAACTTTGTCTGCTGGGTATGCATATTCAGATATGCCGTCCATAAGCTTAACTGTGAGAGGGTCGCCTATAAATGTGCCGACCTTAACCTTTGCGGCATTCTTATATGGATATACGAGAGTTGTATCATCTGACGAGTAGATTTTTGTTGCTGTAAGGCTTGATTTATCACTGAGATTTATTTCTCCGCCGATATTAAGTTCTGCAACATTAATATTTCCGCTTACATCTGCGTCACTCCAGAAAGATGCTATACCTTTAGCACCATTTACATTGCCAACATTAACATAATTATATGTTGTAAACGTATATGCGCCGACATTGATATTGATAGGAAGCGGAGCATTTGTCTTTGCGTTTATTTTCTCTACATGAACGCCGCCCATAAACCACACATTACCTGTCAGCGTAATATCGCCTGTCAAAGAAAGTGTAACATCTTCTCCACTTGGTTTGAATGTAATGGAATGATACTTATTGGCTGCAGGAAGCGGGAATGCACCTGTAATTGTTTCGCTAGCGGAAAGAGTGATTTCATAATTTGCATTTTTATTGCCTATACGGGTGATTTCTGTCATTACGTCCTTGAGGCTTAAATACATTGTTTCATTTGTACCATCATCAAGTACATACATTGCTCCTGCAACTGCCACAAGATTATTGCCTGAACGTACCACATGGAGCGGACTGTCGTTGATTACAATATTTCCGTAATAGTCACCTGTGATAGAACCTATTACTTCTCCAATTGCAACCTCTACACACATTTCCTCGCCCTTAGTTTCAACAAATCTTACTGTCAGCTTTTCAGCGTTTGCAAAACCTGTTTTGCCGATTGTGAATTTCTTGCCGTATGTAAGGGTGAGATTACTTGATTCAGAGTCAAGAGAGGTTATCTGGTCTGCTGTAAGGTTTTCACCTACAACTGCGTTAGTACCGATGGTGAAGTTTCCTGTCAATGTAACATTGCCCATAACTGCCGAGTCGGTTATAAGCATATTCTTTGCGTTTACATTGCCTGCAACGTCAGTACCATCGAGGAATACATTATTTGTTGAGGTAATATTTGTGATATTTCCGCTTACATTTTCAAGCCACAGCTGATTTGAACCTGCTGTAATGTTGTATGCAACGGGAACGTAATTTGTTCCTGATTTTCTGAGCGCAGAAACCTCAATGTCAGTAAACATTGTGTTGCCTGTGAGTGTAATTGCTGTACCTACGAAGGTAAGATTTGCGTTAACACTTTTGCCGGTATACGGGTCATTAGCAGAAGTGATGTTAAGAGCCTCATATGTACCTGCCTTAGGCATTGTCATTGCGCCGTCGATGTCATAATTGCCGAGAAGCGCGATTACATAAGTAGCAGTCTTGTTGTTTGCGGCATTGATTGAGCTTATAACATCAGCCCATGTTGCCATCTGATACACATTTTCGCCATCACTGAGAACAATCTTTACGCTTCTGAGGTAAACATTGCTGCCTGTTCTGCTGACTGTGTAATCATATGTGTCATCAGGCCAGTTTTCCTCTGCAACCTTGAAGCAAGCAAGATTTGCTGCTGATGATGTGAAGAGAAGCTGTCCGTCTGTAAATCTGTTTGCGCCTGTGAAAGTAACTGTTCCTTCAGCTTTGCCTGTGATAGAAACAGGAGTGAAGCCATCTTCATAATAAATTGCTGAAGAAGGAACTGCCATAATATCCTTGATTGTTACCTTAGACGAGCTTGGAACAATAAGCTTGGCATTTGCATCCATTGAAAGCTCTGTAAAGTTAGCAGTTGCCGCTGTTGTCATAACAGCATTTGCCATGATTGTAACTGTTCCGAAACCTGAAACGGGAACGCTGAGAGTATTGTTTGTTCCCCATTCAAGGATAAACTTAGCATTACCCCTGAGCGCTGTCATAGACTCAGATGCAAAACCACTGAGACGAAGGTTCTTGTTTGCAGTAAGTGTGAAAGGCTTGCTGCTTTCAAGAGTAATATTTTCAAATACGAGATTTACATTTGCTGTAACAGCTGTAAGGTTGTTAAGTGTGATTGTCTTTGCGCCGTCTTTGCCTACAAAATCAATTTGTTCTGCGTATGTAGGAATTGCGAACGCAGAAGCGCTTACATTCTCGTTCAATGTAATGGTATATCCAGCTGTATTGTCCCTACGGGATGTAATCTCTGCAAAAATCGATTCAAGGTTAGGATAGTTTCCTACTGTTTCACCATTTGCTGAAAGAGTTGCTACACCTGAGTATTCAGCCTTGATGGACTTTGTTGCTGTATAGTAGAATGGGTCAAGCTTCTTTCCTGTTTCTGTTGTGTTGGTGATAGTAATTTTGTCTGTAATATCCTTTGGAGCATAGAGAATTGTTGTGCCGCTTGGAAGAGGGTCACCACTGTTTATTGTAATATTAAGATTTGCGTTATCTGCTATTGCATTTACAGTTAATTTCGGCAGCTTACCATTAACGTCAGAAACCATAGTAATGGTTGTCGTGCTGCTGATATTATTGATTGTCAGGTTTGCGTTGGAATTGTAACTGCGAAGTGTTCCTCCGCCCATATTCTGAACAGCAGACATATTACCCAACAAATATATATAACCTGAAATTATGTTTACTTCCTTGAAATTCTTGATGTCACCATCTACTGCAAGAGCAGAATAATTAGTCTTATTAAGAACAGATGTAGCTGTACCTGTGATACTCTTGAAATGAACACTGTTAACAGTAAGAGTTTTTCCTGCCGCTACTGTTACATTTGTATTCTGTGCATTAACTAAGCATACAAATTCTGTATTAACAGGAATTGCAAGCGTTGCCTGTGTAAGTGTAAGTTCACCGCTGCCGTCAAATATAATGCTCTTTGCCTTTGATGCTGCTGGAAGTGTAAGGTTGGAAACTACTACATCACTAAGTATATTGACAGTGAATTCCTTCTCTGCTGAACCTGCTGCATTGATTGCGGCAAGTACGTCCTCCCAGATGGCATACTTACCAAGACCGACTACCTCGAATGCAGGAGCGGCAAACTTGATTTCATTTCCATCACGGATAAGCGAAAGTGCTTTTTCGTCTGAGGTTTTAGCGTTCGTTGTAAACGAACTTGCCTTTACATATGAGTTCTCAACGACAAGCGCTGTCTGACCACTTGAAGCGATGTTATCGGTTGCTGCGACATTAATAGGTGTTCCGTCAGTAAGGGTAATTGTACCTTTAATTATAACAGGTACGTCAGCAGCCTTAATGGTATTGGAGCCTGTCGACACAACACTGTTTATTGTAATTCTTCCGCCTTCATCTGGACCAATAAAAGAATTACCTGACATTGTAAGCTTTGTTATGTCAAGATTTTCTGCATTTGAGTTTACTGTTGAATTATTTGTAAGAACAAGGTTTTCAACCTTTACAGTTATTTCATTAGCTTCATCAGCATTGGCGATAATTAATTCAGCATTATCAAGAGTGATATTTTTTGCGCCAGTAACAGCACATGAAATTTTGTAACTGTCGCTATCAGCAAGCTTCAGCACATATGCGCCTGTTGTTATATTGCCGTTGAAAAATGCGCCGCTCTTAAAGGTAATGTTTGTTTTAAGTGAAAGGTCGTCAATAATGCTTACACTGATTCCCTCAAAAATAATTTCCTTAGCTTTTGCAGTATTGAAAGCACTTCCGTTTACATAAACAGTATCATCACTTCCTGTATATGTAATAGTATAGGTTGCTGTAGATTTTGCAGCCTCGGTTATATAGTTGACTGCTTCTTCAAAAGTAGATCTTTTTACGGTTTTTGTTCCGTCAGTAATTGTGTAATCGGCAGATGGAGTCGGGTAATAGAGATAATTACCATCACCATTTGGTCCGTATTTGCGTACTCCGCAATTAACATTCGGTTCAACAGCAGTATTTACAATGTTGAACATATCAACGGAATAATTCTTGGTTGAAAGAATCAAAGCCCACTCTGACTCATAATTAACATTTGCTGCATATACATTTACAATCGGAGCGTTAATTGTTCCTTCAATGCTTACGCCTGCATATTGATTATTGGAAGTAATCGCAAAAGAAGAAGTAGCAGTACCGTTATAATTTACGCAACCAACTTCATTAAAGTCAATAGCAAGACATGAGTTATTGCCCAATGCAAGGTTTGTTGCATAAACACCATGACGGGAATGCACATTTGTATTATCAGGGATAGTTACATTTTTGAATTCTGAAATATATATAACCCCATACTCAGTTTCAGCTTCATCAAACACGAGTGAACCTGTTTCCTCACCGTAAAGACATGCAGGGAAATAATCTCCTGTACATTCGCCTATTGTGAGGGTATTTGCTCCTGTACAGATACCTGCAAAATACCAGTTTTCCTCATTATCAAGTACATAATTAAAACTTTCGCACCTAATATTCTTGATAGTTACATCTGAGTTAAGCTTCATATCGGAATTGAACGTAAGGCTGTAACCTCCGCCGTCAATTGTAAAATCGTATGCAGGCATAGTTCTGCCGTTATACACTGCATCAGCAAGGAGTTTGATTGTTGTGTCATTTGCACTTACTGCACTGATTGCGGCATCAAGAGTTACATACATCTTTGTTCCGATTTGTGCAACGAAACCTCCTGATACTTTGAAGTTTGTATCATGGTTACCATAAGAATAAGTTGTGGAATTACAAGTTTTAACCGGGTAAATATACTCTAATGATGAAGTATCTTCCGGAACATGGTCATTCCTGTATGTTGCATCGGGACCATATGTAAAGTCATAATATGAACCATCGCTGTCTACTGCGTTGAAATAGTTATAATTAAACCCGTTGGTATTATCATCCCATGTTACGTCAACATTATACCATTCGGTAACTCCGTTATTGTCAAGGCCTACCTGATTCCATGCGTGACCGCCGCCGTTACCTGTACCTGTAACATAGAGAACATCAATATCGAGGGCGTTCATGAACAGCTGGAATGACTTTGCATAAGCTTCGCATACAGCTTTTTCGTCAACAAGAAGACCTGAGATATCATGCGCATGAGTTGCGCCCGATACATATTCTGTTTTTTCACAAAGGTAATTATGGATAAACCACTCCTTTGAATATTCGTTGCCGTATATTTCTGCTTGATCAAGAACATTTTCAACCTCGCTCATGATAGCGTTCTTTACAGACATTCTCTTGCTTCCAGATGCATAGTCGGCAGAATTGTCATCAAGTCCGAAATAAACGTTTGTTATATTCTCGTTACCCCCGTAAAGGTATGAATGTCCGAGCCAGAAAAACTGAGGATTATCATTTCGGATTGCAACAAAAATTTTGAAAAGTTCTTGGCTGTCTACACTATATTCAGCAATCTTAAAGCCTTCAAAAAAATAGCCTCCATATTCAGCATTGTAAGTTGCGCTATATGCTGATGAATTATCAATTATAACCAGTGCTTCGTATATTGAATTATAAACTTCTTTCTGAGTTTCGGTAAGAACATTGTAACCGTCTGTACTGCTGTAATTACTCTGTGCTGAGAAATAGCTTGGCGCACGGACACAGGAAATACTGTTTTCGGGCACATCTTCCTCTTCATACTCGAAATACCAGTATTCATATGCAGGCATACATGCATCGCCGTTCGGGGAAACATAATGATAGCTCTCAGGCTCATCTTCTTCCTCCTCTTCTTCCGTTTCAGAAGTTTCTTCTGTTACTTCGGTTTCTTCAGGAGTTGTTTCCGTTTCTGAAGCTTCTGTTTCGGGAACAGCTGTTTCTTCTGTAACATCTCCGTCAGATGGTGTTGTTACAGTAGATTCACTGCTCTCTGTTTCCGTTGGAACGGTGGTTTCCACAGGTGTTTCCGTATCGGTCGGCACATCTGTGACTGTTGTTTCTGTCGGCACAGCTTCGCCTGCTGTTGTTTCTTCTGAAACCGATGTTACAGAAGCTTCCTCAACAGCCATAACTGTGACACCTGCGATATTGACACCTGCAGGTGAAGCAATCATGGAAACAGCTGCAAGCCAGGCTGCAATTTTGCTCATAATCTTCCTTTTCATTGCTTTTCCTCCTTGAATAATCCTATATGAGAATTATTATATATGCTTAAAAAAGTGTAAAATTCGCCCAATTTTACACTATACTGTTATTATAGCACTTGCAGGAAAGCTTTTCAATAATTTTTATTTTTTTTTACGTTTTACACAAAACACCTCTGAACAACAGAAATCTCCGCGTTCAGAGGTGTTTATACCATTATTGTTCTTTTTTGTATTCAAGTATGTCCCCGGGCTGACATTCAAGTACCTCGCAGATTGCTTCGAGGGTTGAAAAGCGTATTGCCTTTACCTTGCCTGTTTTGAGATTGGACAGGTTTACATTGGATATGCCTACCCTTTCCGCAAGCTCGTTCAGGGACATTTTTCTATCCGCCATTACACGGTCGAGTCTTAATATAATAGCCATTTCGTTATCCCCTTACTGTGCGATATTGATGTAGATTTTATAGATTATCATATACACAAACATATTCATTTTGTCACCTCATATTGTTTCGTCGGATTCCTGCTGCAACTCACAGCCGTAGCGGAATATATAGGACACGCAAAGCATTACAAGTCCTGCTGAGAACGGCAAACCAACAAAATTATCTATATTCCATACACCTGAGCAGACAATGTCATAGATGAAGCCAAGCGGCTCGATAAGCATAAAGCAGATACCGATTGTGCCTATTCGTTTGCCGTTTTGTTCGGTAAACGGTGAGTCCGCTTTACGCACGCCAAGAAGAAGTCTGATTGCGGTAACGATTGGCACAATCATATTTGCAAGACTCACAATGGCTAATACAAGATTAAGCGTGATAAGCCAGAACGGCTCGTTTGTGGGTCCTTCTGCGGCGGCGTCATTCCAGCCAGCCATAAAGCCTGTTACTGTTGAAATTGCAGATGTTATACAAGGCACTATCAGGTACAATATAAGTATTACGGAAGATATTGTGCAGATACGTTTACATTTTTCTTTCATTTTGTACACCCCTTATATTGTTTCATCGGACTCCTGCTGGAGTTTACAGCCATAGTTGAATATGTAGGCGATTGCGAAAAGTATTGCACTCCATATGAAATAGTCAAAGGTAATATTTACATTAATTTCCCATATACCGTTTACTTCAAGAATTCCCATAATAATTTCTGCTATAAAGTCGATTGTCGCTGTCACAAATACAGCCATAGCCGCACCTTTTATTTTATCTGCAATTTCGTAACGGAATGGTGTTTCGCCGTCTTTAAGCTTCCTGAAAATATTTCTTCCGAAATTAAATGCTACTGCCATTCCTATACTACAAATAAGTACATAAATATTGTTGAATATACCCTGTACAGTCGTGTAATCACCCGTAAAATCAACGGTTAAACCTGTACCCTTTAAGATGTTGGCTAAAATAGTTGTTAATAAAATCAGCACAGATCCTATAATCATAATAATTTGAAATACAATCATACAGCCTTCCGCACCTTTGCAGAAGGAAATAAAGCTTTTCTTTTCCTTTTCAAGTGTACGTTCGTTGATATCTACTGTTTTGTTCATATCAAATCCCCCTTATATAGTTTCATCGGACTCCTGCTGGAGTTTGCTTCCGTAGTTGAAAATATACGCAATACCCCAGATTATGCTTCCTACTATAATGTACAGTATACCTGTTGCGTCTATAGGTACTTCCTCACGATTTGTCGGCAACGCATTTGAATACTGCAAACCATACAGTATAATCGAAGAAATCCAATATACACCGCCGCCGATTACAAAGGTTTCTGCAACAGCTTGTATTCTTCTTGAAGCTTCAATACAGAACGGAGTTTCCGAGGTTTTCAGTTCCTTGAAAATCAAGCGCAGATAATTAAACACCGTTATCATTATCGCACTGCTCATATACATCAATATATAATCCCAAAATATCAGAGTCCCGTCAATAAAGCCGCCGATTGAACCAATTGCAACAAATACTGCCGCTATAACATTTAATATAAGCAGGAAGCCAAAAACCGTATGTAAATCTTTACATACATTCTGAAAACTCTTTTCGGGGCTTTTTACTTTCTTTTTCATAATAATACCTCCAATAATCCTTATATGTTATTCTGTGATTGCAAGACCTGTTTCGCGGTTTACTTCAAAATAGTTTTCGGTGTACTTCTTACGGAACACCTTTACAAAGTAGATTACGCTGATTATTACCAGCACGGCATTTACTGCGAGGTACTGCCAGCTGTACTGGATAAAGCCGTTGTCGTAGGTTGCGTACTCACCGAAGATTATTTCCAAATCGCAGAAACAAAGTGCGTTATGGAGTGCGTGTCTGATAATTACATACAGAATGTTGCGTGTTTTGCAATATATATAAGCCGAACACAAACCGCCGATAAACACGTTGATGAAGCCCTGAATGTTGTACATATGAGGCAGGGAGAAGAAAATGCCGTTTGCGATACAGATTATCGGTACGGAATACGCTCCTCTTGCAAGCTCACACCAACCGAAACGGCAGATAAGCTCTTCAAAGATTGGCGCACAGATTACTGCTGAAATAATTGATATAACCGTTATTTCAATTGTATTAGGTTCTACAACCATAAAATTTGAAAGGATAAGACCTGTACAATGGTCAATGATTTCTCCTACGCCCCAGTCGAATATCATAAGCATTACAGGCAAAGCAAAGTCAAAGTCCTTTACTTTTACCGTTTCACGAAGCTTTGTACCGTGACGCTTTTTTACAAATGAACAGGCAATAACAGAAGCGCTTAACATTCCGAGTTCCGTAAAAATAAATACTAAGTTGTCTGACACCTCATAGTTTTCGTCAACCACGAACATTCCGATTATTTGTGCAAACATTATAAGAATAACTGGAACGATAAGTATAAACGAAAATGCTACTCCGCAAAGAAGGGGTTTCTTGATACGTTCTTTTGTTAATGCTTTCATATAATTGTCCTCCAAAAATTTATTTGGTGCCAAATTCTATTTGGTGCCAAATTCTGTTTGGTAAGCTTACTGTGGTTATAGCATAGCATATCAATTTATGTTTGTCAATACAAATTTAACGATAAACATTAAATTTTATTCGTTTTTCACAAGTTATTGTTACTGTTGTTGTATAAATGTGTCATTTTGACAGAAAGTTTCTGCAATTTGACCATATTGACATTTTCAACAACTTATCGTATACTTTGTTATATAAAGTGCGAATAGGAAAACTACATTTCAGATTGTTATAAAATTAACAATCTGTTCATTGACGTACACAGTGGCATGTGTTACAATAAGATTGTGATAAATTTAACAATCATTCAAACCCTATCGCATATTCACCTTTAACGGTTTTGAAAGGAAGGATTTTATTATGGCAAAGGAAAAGAAGGCTCCCGTTGCAGAAGCAAAGGTTGATGCTGCTGCTATGATCAACACCCTCGTTGCAAATGCAAAACTCGCTCTTGAAGAGTATATGAAGCTTGATCAGGAACAGGTTGACAAGATTACTGAAGCTATGGCTCTTGCAGGTCTCTCCGCTCAGATGGAACTTGCTAAGATGGCTGTTGAAGAAACAGGCAGAGGTATTTTTGAAGACAAGGTTACTAAGAATATCTTCTCAACTGAATATATCTGGCACTCTATCAAGCACGAAAAGACTGTTGGCATTATTGAGGACAACGTTGATGAAAGCTACATGGAAATTGCTGAGCCTGTTGGTATTGTCTGCGGTGTTACACCTACTACAAACCCGACTTCCACAACAATGTTCAAGTCCATAATTTGTGCTAAGACAAGAAATCCTATCATTTTCGGTTTCCACCCATCTGCACAGGAATGCTCCAAGAAGGCTGCTATGATTGTTCGTGATGCTGCTATCAAGGCAGGTGCTCCTGAACACTGTGTACAGTGGATTGAATATCCTTCCGTTGAAGCTACAGGTCTGCTTATGAACCACCCTGACGTTGCTACAATCCTTGCAACAGGTGGTCCAGGCATGGTTAAGGCTGCTTACTCCGCAGGTAAGCCTGCTCTCGGTGTTGGCCCTGGTAACACACCTTGCTACATTGAAAAGTCCGCTAATCTCAAGCAGGCTGTTCACGACCTTATCCTTTCCAAGTCCTTTGACAATGGTATGATTTGTGCTTCCGAGCAGGCTGCAATCATTGATGATGAGGTTTACGATGAAGCCGTTGGCTTTATGAAATATCACGGCTGTTACTTTGCAAAGCCTGAAGAAATCCAGAAAATTCAGGACGTTGTAATTGATGTAAAGAAGATGGCTGTTCAGCCTTGGGTTGTTGGTCAGTATCCTTGGCAGATTGCTGAAAAGGCCGGCATTACAATTCCTAAGGAAACTAAGGTACTCTGTGTTGAAATTCCTGACACAGACGCTGAAAAGTATCCGCTTGCTCTTGAAAAGCTCTCCCCTGTTCTTGCTGTTGTAAAGGCTCAGGACAGCGAAGAAGCATTTGAAATGTGTGAAAGAATGCTCATTCACGGTGCAGGTCACACAGCTGTTGTTCACTCTTCTGACAATGGTATCATTGAAAGATATGGCGAGGTTATGAAGGCAAGCCGTATCGTAGTCAACTCCCCTGCTTCCTTCGGTGCTATCGGTGATGTATACAACTCTATGGCTCCTTCACTTACACTCGGATGTGGTTCTTACGGTAAGAACTCTGTTTCTGAAAACGTTACTGCAAAGAACCTTGTAAACAGAAAGAAGGTTGCAAAGAGGAGAGTTAATATGCAGTGGTTTAAGGTTCCGGAAAAGATTTATTTTGAAGCAGGCTCTGTTCAGTACCTTGCAAAGATGCCTGAAATCCACAGAGCTATGATTGTTGCTGACCCTGGTATGGTACAGTTCGGTTATGTTGACAGAGTTATTTACCAGCTCAACAAGAACGCTAATATGCCTGTTATCGAAATTTTCAGCGACGTTGAGCCAGACCCAGACCTTACAACTGTAAGAAAGGGCGCTGCTCTTATGAACTCCTTCCAGCCTGACGTTGTAATCGCTCTCGGCGGCGGTTCTGCAATGGATGCTGCTAAGGCAATGTGGCTGTTCTACGAAAACCCTGATGCTGACTTCGTTGGTATGTCACAGAAGTTTATGGATATCCGTAAGAGAGTTTACAAGTTCCCTAAGCTTGGCAAGAAAGCTAAGATGGTTGCTATTCCTACAACATCGGGTACAGGTTCTGAAGTTACTTCCTTTGCTGTAATTTCCGACCGTACAAAGAATATGAAGTATCCTCTCGCTGACTACGAGCTTACACCTGACGTAGCTATCGTTGACCCAGAGTTCGTTTACACTGTACCAAAGGCTTCCACAGCTTTCACAGGTCTTGACGTTCTCACACACGCTATCGAGGCTTACGTTTCTATCCTTGCCAATGACTTTACAGACGCACTTGCACTTCAGGCAATCAAGCTTGTCTTCAAGTATCTCCCTGACTCCTACAAGACTGCTGACCCTACTGCAAGAGAGAAGATGCACAATGCTTCCTGTATTGCAGGTATGGCATTCACAAACGCATTTCTCGGCATCAACCACTCCCTCGCTCACAAGCTTGGCGGTGAGTTCCACATTCCGCACGGTCTTGCTAACGCTTACCTGCTCCCACACGTTATTGAGTACAACGGTGTAACAACACCTACAAAGTTTGCTGCTTGGCCTAAGTATGACCACTACGTTGCACCTGAGCGTTATGCTGAAATTGCAAAGATGATGGGCTTTGCTCCACAGACTGCAACTAACGAAGAAGGCGTAAAGGCACTTGCTGACGCTGTAAGAAAGCTTATGACAGAGGTTGGTATTCCGCTTTCTATCAAGGAAGCTGGCGAAAAGGACGCTCGTTCCTACATTGACCCTGCAAAGTATGAGGGTGTACTTGAAACACTTGCTTACAGAGCATTTGATGACCAGTGTACAACTGCTAACCCAAGACTTCCAAGAATTGAAGAGCTTAAGGCGCTTTATATGAAGGCATATTACGGCAAGTAATATTTATTATTAGTGCGTAATTTATTGAAATAATAAAAATGTCCGCTATCGATTGGGATAGCGGACATTTTTTATTCTATAACAATTGTTTTTGTTGCGGTATTTTCGCAGAACGCTTTATCATGCTCCACGAAAATCATTGTCGGCTGGAAATTTGTTATCAGCTCCTCAATCTGTATTCGTGAAAGAATGTCGATGAAGTTCAACGGCTCGTCCCATATATACAGGTGTGCTTGCTCGCAGAGGCTTCCTGCGATGAGGACTTTTTTCTTCTGCCCGCCGCTGTAGCTTTCAATTTTACGCTCAAACAATTCTCTTGAAAAATCAAGCTTACGCAGTATTGCTTTGAACAGACTTTCGTCAATCCCCTTGCTTTCGGCATACTCGGTAAGCGTACCGCAGAGTGTGTCGGTTTTCTGCTGAACATAGGAAATTTTCAGCTTGTCGGCACCGTAGATTTCTCCGCTATGGGAAATGTTTTCACCGAGGATAAGCTTCAGAACGCTTGATTTTCCGCAGCCGTTTTTACCGCACAGTGCAATTCTCTCCCCTTGCACTACCTCAAAGCTGACATTCTTGCAGACCGTTCTGCCATCATATTCAACGGAAAGATTTTTCACTTCAAGAAGGCGTGCAGAATGGAATTTCAAAGGTGAAATTTTCAAGGAGTCGGCTTGCTCGATGTTGCGGAGAAGTGCAGACTTTTTATCAATATCCGAAGCAATTCTTGTTTCCATTGCCTTTGCTCTGTTCATCAGCTTTTTGGATTTTGCAGCAACCGAGGCACGGCGGCTTGTGGATTTTTCCGTTTTGCTTGGGTCAAAACCGATTTTTGTACGCTCAATTTTGTCGGAATGTTCCGAGGCTTTCTTTGCGGCGGCTTCAAGGCTTTTTATTTCGCGTTTCAGCTTTTCGTTTTCAGCAAATTCAAAACTGTCACGCATTTCCTTATTAGCTTGCCACGTTGAAAAATTACCGCTCTGGATTTCAATATTGGTACGGTTTATGGCAAGGACATGGTCAATACAACTATCAAGAAATGTTCTGTCATGAGAAGCGAGAATGAAGCCTTTTTTCTTTTTCAGATACCCGCCAAGATGATGGCGTGCTTCCATATCGAGATGATTTGTTGGCTCGTCAATCAGCAGAAATGCGTTCTCTCGCAGGAACATTCCTGCAAGCATTGCTTTGGTTTGTTCGCCATTGGAAAGAGTGTTCCAAGGACGCCAGAGTGCATCTTCTGAAACATCAAGCAGGGAAATTTCACGGTAGATTTTCCAGTCCTCTGTAACGGCAGAGATTTCCCTTATGATATCTATTGTAAGGTTGTCAGAATTACTGACATTGTATGGGAAATACTCAAAATCGACCGAAGCGGAGATTGTTCCGCTATGTTCAAGGCTGCCCAGAAGCAGATGGAGAAAGGTTGTTTTTCCTCTGCCGTTGCGCCCTGTAAAACCGAGCCTCCAATCTGTATCAATGCGGAAGCTTACATTTTCAAACACATTCTCACTGCTTCCGTCATAACCGAATGTGAGATTTGAAATATTTATCATAGACATAGTTATTACCCCCAATCATAAAAATAAGCCGCAGGATATTCTGCGGCTTAAAGGTCAAAGGGATATAAGCCGTGCCGAAGCACAGCTATGCCAATGAAAAAAGACGCAAAACACCCTGTATGCACAACAAACAAGACATAGCCATAGCTACGCCGATAAACGTTTGGTTGTGTCAGAAAACAGGATTATTTACGCATCTTTTCACCTCAAATCTAAATTTTACAAGGCTATTGTAGCATAGATTTTCAAAGTTGTCAAGATTAAATTAATTGTTGACCCATAACGGCATTATGTGGTATAATTTTTATATATAACTTACGGAGGTACGCTATGACCACGATTTATTTTGTACGGCACGCAAAGCCTGATAAAACTATACACGATGACCGCACGCGTCCTCTTACTGCGGAGGGGCTTGCTGACTCGGAAAGAGTTACGGAATTGCTGAAAGGCAGGGGCATTGACCTGCTTATGTCAAGTCCGTACAAGCGGAGTATGGACACAATCGGCGGACTTGCTGAGGTACTTGGAATGGAGATTGTTACGGATTATGATTTCCGTGAGCGTGAGGCTGGCGGCTGGCACGGTGACAATTTTCTGCAATACATTGAGGCACAATGGGCGGACTTCAACTATCATATTATGGACGGCGAATGTCTTGATTCGGTGCAGGAAAGGAATATCCGTGCGCTGAAAAGGGTGCTTGCCAAACACGATGGAAAGACGGTTGTTATCGGCACGCACGGCACGGCGCTCAGCACAATTATCAATTTCTACAAGCCTGAATATAATTTTAACAGCTTTATGCGGATACTGAATTTTATGCCGTATGTGGTGAAAATGGAGTTTGAGGGTGAGGAGTTTCTCGGTATGAATGAGGAGCTTATTATCGAAAAACTTTGGAAATAAATTTCCAAAGCTATGAGTTTTGTTTTTTGAACTGCCGTTCAAAATTTACTTCGCAAACCACAAAACATCAAAGACCTGGTGATTGGAGTGCAATTCTATGCCTGAAATATGGGATTTATACGATAGAAACAAGCAGAAAACGGGTGAAGTTATTAAGCGTGAATGGGTGCACGAGATACCTGAGGGGCTTTATCATCTTGCAGTTGATATATGGGTCAGGACTTCTGACGGGCGGTATCTTATCACGCAGAGAAGCGAGAAGAAACCGAGCTATCCTCTTTACTGGGAATGCACGGGCGGTGCGGTTGTAAGCGGTGAGGACAGCATTGATGGTGCTGTTCGTGAGCTTGCGGAGGAAACGGGTATTCGTGCTGAAAAGGCTGATTTGAAGCTTGTGAACACGGTTGTTTACTCCAATTACATTATGGACGTTTATCTTTACGAGCGTGATGTGGATATGTTGGAAGTGGTTTTGCAGGAGGACGAGGTTTGCGGTGCAAAGCTTGCGACGGAGGCTGAAATTCTTGCTATGATTGAAAATGATGAGTTTGTGGGGCGTGTATGGAAGCGCTTTGCAGAGGTAAAATAAACAGGATTGGAACGATAGAATGAAACGATTGGTAATCGGTATGATAGCCCACGTTGACTCGGGCAAGACTACGCTTTCGGAGGCTATGCTTTACTCGGCAGGTGAAATCCGCAAGCTTGGCAGAGTTGACCACGGTGACGCTTTTCTTGACACTCATTCGATTGAGCGAAGCCGTGGTATTACTGTTTTTTCAAAGCAGGCTGTTATGCGGTATGGTGACTGCGATATTACCTTGCTTGACACGCCTGGGCACGCTGATTTCTCTGCTGAAACAGAACGTGCTTTGCAGGCGCTTGATTATGCGGTGCTTGTTATAAGCGGCACGGACGGCGTACAGAGTCACACGGAAACACTGTGGAGGTTATTGACAAGGTATAGGATACCTGCGTTTATTTTTGTGAACAAGATGGACATTTCGTCCTATGAGCCGTCGGTGCTTATGGGTGGTTTATGCAATCGTCTGGACAGCGGCTGCATTGATTTTTCGGCAAGCCGTGACCGTGACGCTTTTTGCGAAGAAGCGGCGATGTGCGATGAAAGTCTTATGGATGAGTACCTTGAAAGCGGAGAGGTTTCTCCTGAAAGCTTACGCAGAGCGATTGCGGAACGAAAGATATTCCCCTGCTTTTTCGGGTCAGCGCTGAAAATGAATGGCATTGAGAAATTTCTCAAAGGTCTGGATTTTTACGCTGAACAAAAGGAGTACCCTGCTGAATTCGGTGCGAGAGTGTTCAAGATTACCGAGGAGCAGAATGTGCGTCTTACTCATATAAAAATCACGGGTGGAAGTCTGAAGGTACGCTCGGTTATTGGCGAGGAAAAGATAAATCAGATACGGATTTACTCAGGCACGAAATTTCAGGCTGTTGACGAAGTGTTTTCGGGTGCAGTATGTGCGGTGACGGGACTTGCTCACAGCTATTCGGGGCAGGGTCTGGGTGCTGAAAGCAATGCTGACACTCCCCTGCTTGAGCCTGTACTGACCTACAAGCTTATTCTGCCGCCGAAAACTGATTTGCACACGGCGCTTACGCAGATGCGCAAGCTTGAGGAAGAAGACCCGCAGTTACACGTTGTATGGAATGAGCAGGCGCAGGAAATTCACGTTCAGCTTATGGGCGAAATTCAGCTGGAAATTCTGAAAACGGTTATTGCTGAGCGTTTCGGCTACGAAGCTGAATTCGGCACTGGAAGCATTGTTTACAAGGAAACTATTTCCGACACGGTTGAGGGTGTGGGTCACTATGAGCCTTTGCGCCATTATGCGGAGGTGCACCTTTTACTTGAACCTGCTGAAAGAGGAAGCGGTTTGCATTTTTCAAGTGATTGTCACGTTGACGACCTTGACCGCAACTGGCAGAGGTTAATTCTTACACATCTTGAGGAAAAGACGCACGTTGGCGTGCTTACAGGCTCACCTATTACGGATATGAAAATCACGCTTATTGCGGGACGTGCGCACCTTAAACATACAGAGGGCGGTGACTTCCGTCAGGCAACTTACCGTGCTATACGGCAGGGGTTACGCTCGGCAAAAAGCGTACTTTTAGAGCCTTGGTACAACTTCACGCTGGAAGTTCCGTCGGAGTCGGTGGGACGTGCTTTATCCGATATGCAGAGGCTTTCTGCGGAATTTGAGCCGCCTGAAACGCTTGGCGAAACGGCAGTTATTACGGGAAGTGCGCCTGTTTCGGAAATGCAGAATTACCGAAGCGAGGTTATCAGCTACACTCACGGCAAGGGGCGCATAAGCCTTATTCTGAAAGGATATTTTCCTTGTTACAACACTGAAAAGGTTATTGAGGAAATCGGGTACGACTGCGACGGTGACCTTGAAAACACGGCAGACAGCGTGTTCTGCTCACACGGTGCGGGATTTGTTGTGAAGTGGGACGAAGTACCGTCTTATGCCCACATAAGCGGACGTAAGGAACGTACTGAAAGTGCTGACGAGGAAATTTCTGTTCAGCAGGTAAGCAGTTATCGTGCGAGAATTGCTGAGGATAAGGAGCTTATGGAAATTTTTGAGCGTACCTACGGCAAAATCAAGCGTGATGAACGTCACGCTATGCACACGGAAAAGCACGTGCCCCAACAGAAGCCGCACAAGGTCAAGCCTTTGCCGACGGGTCCTGAATATCTGCTGGTGGACGGATACAATATTATTTTTGCATGGGAGGATTTGAACAAGCTGGCAAAGGAAAACCTTGACCTGGCGAGAACCACGCTGATAAACCGTTTGTGCAACTATCAGGGCTTCAGGCAGAATAATGTTATTGTTGTATTTGATGCGTACAGGGTTTCGGGGCATCATCGTGAGGTTGAACAGCATCACAACGTAAGCGTTGTTTACACGAAGGAGTCGGAGACAGCTGACTCTTACATTGAAAAGGTTACGCACGAACTCAGCAAGTCCCATCGTGTTCGTGTTGCCACTTCTGACGGGACGGAGCAGATTATCATTCTCGGTAACGGTGCTTTCCGTGTTTCTGCGGCGGAATTTGAAGATGAGGTCAAGCGTGTTGAGGCTACTATTAGGGAGATTATCAGCCAATGAGAGAAATGAAAACTATTGCACACATAAGAAGTCCGTTTACGGAAAAGTTCGGGATACCACGTCAGAGTGGGTTGACAACTCTTTGCTCGGAGATTGTTTTTGAGCCTGAATATCGGGTTGCTGAGGCTTTTCGTGGGCTGGACGGATACTCTCACTTATGGATTTTATGGGAATTTTCTGAGGCTGTGCAGGAGAATTGGTCGCCGACGGTACGACCTCCACGTCTTGGGGGCAACACTCGTATGGGTGTTTTTGCCACACGCTCACCTTATCGTCCCAATCCGATTGGTATGTCATCGGTTAAGCTGGAGAGGATTGATTTGCACACATCTGAGGGTCCAGTGCTTTATGTCAGCGGTGCGGATATTCTTGATGGTACGCCCATTTACGACATCAAGCCGTATCTTGCTTACACTGACTCTCACCCTGAGGCGACGGGCGGTTTTGCGTTACAGCAGAAAGAGGGCGTGCTGAAGGTGGACTTTCCTGCTGAGTTACTGGAACAAGTTCCTGATGGACTTCGGCAGGGACTTATTGAGGTGCTTGCACAAGACCCGCGTCCCCAGTATCAGAACTCCCCTGAACGTGTTTATATAATGGCTTTTGGTGGGTTTGATGTGCAGTTTCGGGTTGATGGGGATTTGCTGATTGTATGTGGACTTGTGAAAAAATAAGCATATCTGCATTTGTTTGTATATTACAAGTAGAAAAAATGCAACCGTTGTTTTCTTGTAAAAACATCTTGAAAATATTATCATTATAGCAGAGGTGATATATATGATTTTTTCAGAAAAATTACAATTGCTGAGAAAAAGCAAAGGCTTTACCCAAGAGGAATTTGCAGAGAAAATTAATATTTCAAGACAAGCGGTTGCTAAATGGGAAGCGGGGCAATCATATCCTGATATTACAAATTTAATTCAAATCAGCAATATGTTCAATGTTACGATTGATTATCTTGTCAAGGAACAGGAATGTTCAATCAAACCTGTTACGGCTGAAATTGATGATATTACCGAAATAATCAATTTCAGACTGGAAGCGAATGTTAACACCTATGCGGCATTTATGAACGAAACTGATTCCACGCGGCTTGATTCTCATGATTACAGATATGAAAAAGGTGCTTTTGTTTATCATGACACATGGGTTGGCGGCGAACAATTTGCAGGTGAAGAAGCTATCTGGAAAAATGGTAAATCAGTATATGCAATGAATTACATGGGACGAGTTCTTGACGAAAAATTCAGCGGAAATTTTCTCAAGGAAGCATTACGAAATGCTGACTCTGACATGCCTTACCGCGGACCTGAATACTATCAATCCGGAGAGTATTTGTACAGATGCAAGGTATCGGGAGATTTCACATGGTTTCAGGGATATGAAGAAATTTATTGCACTGACAAGCAGGTATATGAATGTTATTTTCACGGAGGTCTGATGCGATAAATCTGCTATAAAATAAAACACGGTATCACTCATACGAATGATACCGTGTTAATTTTTATGTAAATCAAATTACATTCTGAAGATTTCGCCTTCGAGAGTTGGTGTAGCGGAGATAGCGTTTGCTTCGTCTGTATCGATGTGCATAGCACGTGCGAAAGATGGAGATACACGACATACTACGTCGCCGAGGATTGCCTTTCTTCCGTCTGTATCAACCTTTACATATACAACTTCCTTATCCTGAACACCGAGTTCTTCTGCGTCAGCAGGTGTGAGGTGGATATGTCTCTTAGCTACGATAACGCCTTCGCTGATTTCAACTTCGCCGCATGGACCAACAAGCTTACAGCCTGCAGAACCTGCTACGTCGCCGCTTTCACGGATTGGTGCGGAAAGACCAATGGAACGAGCGTCTGTTGCAGAAAGCTCAACCTGTGTTGCAGGACGAACAGGGCCGAGGATAGAAACGCCGGCAAGGGACTTCTTAGGGCCTACAACTTCTACTCTTTCTTCGCAAGCGTACTGGCCAGGCTGGGAAAGGTCCTTCTTCTTTGTGAGAACAGCGTCCTTACCGAAAAGGATTTCGAGGTCAGCCTGTGAAACGTGAACGTGACGTGCGGAAGTTTCAACGATGAATGTTTTTGACATAGTTATTACCTACCTTAAAAATATAATATTTGACATATTATAGTATACTACTTTCGGGGGAAAAGGTCAAGGGTTACGGGGAAATTTACCTGTCAAATTAATAAGCAAAAAATTCCGCATAATAAATTTTTTCTTCAAAATCACCAGGCTTCTGTAAATTAATAATTTTCTTGGCAATACGATAATCACCTCTTTCAAGCCTTCCACCATAAAGAGTAAGGTACTGTTCAAATACTACTGCACCATATTCTGTAATTGTCCATCCTTCCTCTGTCCATACTATTTCCTGCCCTTGAAACTCGGGTGCATACTCAACCTTACACCAACCTTTTTCTTCATCATAACGTTCAAGCTCATACCAACTTCCTGATATAAGCTCAGAAATATCCTTTTCGCCCCACTGTGTAAAAGTAAGATAAATACGTTCAAAATAATAGTCGTAATCAGCTGTAATTTCAACGCCCCATTCATCGTTTCCGAGTGATGTAAGTTCCTTTTTGGGAACAATACCTACCATAATATAACTGAACTCATCATCTGTGCAAACACCTTTGCAACTGCGGACATCGTAATCAAAAATCACTTCGCCATTCTCTACATAAACATTATTGAACTTAAAATAATCTGAACTTCTATAATCGTGGCTTATATATAAAGCTATTGCATTTTTGCTGAAATCAACACCTTCAGCAAATCGTACAAGATAATTTCCGTCGTAATCATAAAAAAACTTCTCATTGTCAGTATATCCCAAATAGTGCACAAAAGAATTCAATGCTTTTTCGTTACCGATTATAAATTGTCTTTCAGGTATTTCATAATTTAAACTAATCCAGTAATCTATATCATCCTTTTCAACCTCATCTGTCTCCTGCGTTGTAACAGGCAATTCAGTTTCGGATACTGTAGTTGTGGTGACAATTTCAGTTGTGGTTTCTGGAATAGTGGTTGTTGTCTGAATGGTAGTGGTTTCCGCTGTTGTTGTAGCTTCTGTAACAGTTGTTTCAGCCATTGTAACTTTTTCAGTTACATTAACCGATTCTGTATGCGTAGTTGTTTCGGAAACTACATTCTCTGTTTCGGCTGAACAGCCTGTCAGCAAAGCCGTGGCAAGCGGAATTACACATAATATTCTTTTCATAAAATCAACTCCTTTACTTATAATACAACTTAAATGCACCAAATTTTTCATTATTGGGTAAAATTTTTATTTTTTTGTAGATTTATTCATTCAGATGTGCTATACTTATATTACGAATTTATTTGTAAGGGGGAACCTACAATGCTGACAGATATCGAAATCGCTCAGCAGGCGAAGATGCTGAAAATCGGCAGAATCGCTGAAAATCTCGGTATTTCCGAGGACGACATTGAGCCTTATGGTCACTACAAGGCTAAGCTTTCCGAGGAGCTTTTCTCCAAAACTTCCAGCAATCCCGACGGAAAGTTAATTCTCGTTACTGCTATCAACCCTACTCCTGCAGGCGAGGGCAAGACTACTATTTCTGTTGGTCTTGCTGAATCTATGGCTAAAATCGGCAAGAATGCTGTGCTTGCTCTCCGTGAGCCTTCTCTCGGTCCTGTATTCGGTATCAAGGGCGGTGCGGCTGGCGGCGGCTACGCTCAGGTTGTTCCTATGGAGGACATCAACCTGCACTTCACAGGTGATATGCACGCTATTACAGCTGCAAATAATCTTCTCTGCGCACTTCTTGACAACCACATGCAGCAGGGCAACGCTCTCGGCATTGACCAGCGCCGCATTATGATTGACCGTTGTCTTGATATGAACGACCGTGCGCTCAGAAACATTGTTGTCGGTATGGGCGGCAAGGTTAACGGTATTCCACGTCAGGACAGCTTCCGTATTACAGTTGCTTCCGAAGTTATGGCTATTCTCTGCCTTGCTTCCGACCTGACTGACCTGAAGGAACGTCTTGGACGTATTCTTGTTGCGTACACCTATGACAATCAGCCTGTTTACGCTCGTGACCTCGGTGCACACGGTGCTATGACTGCCCTGCTCAAGGACGCTCTCAAGCCTAACCTTGTTCAGACTCTTGAAAACACACCTGCTATTATGCACGGTGGTCCATTTGCTAACATTGCTCACGGCTGTAACTCTGTACGTGCTACAAAGCTTGCTCTCAAGCTTGGCGATTACTGCATTACAGAGGCTGGCTTCGGTGCTGACCTTGGTGCTGAAAAGTTTTTTGACATCAAGTGCCGTTTTGCTGGTCTGAAGCCGTCCTGTACAGTTCTTGTTGCAACAATCCGTGCACTGAAATACAACGGCGGTATTCCAAAGGCTGAGCTTACAACTGAAAATGTTGAAGCACTGAAAAAGGGTATCGTAAACCTTAAGACACACATTGAAAACATCCGCAAGTTCGGTGTTCCTGTTGTGGTTGCAATCAACCGTTTCCACACTGACAGCGAGGCTGAAATTGCTTACATCAAGGAATTCTGCGCTGAAATGGGCGTTGAGGTTTCACTTGCTGAAATCTTCGCTAAGGGCGGCGAAGGCGGAACTGACCTTGCTCAGAAGGTTTGCGATGTTATTGCAAAGGGCGAGGCTGATTTCAATCCGCTTTACGATGAAAAGCTCCCTATCAAGGAAAAACTTACAACGATTGCAAAAGAAATTTACCGTGCAGACGGTGTAAACTTCACAGCACAGGCTGAAAAGGCAATCAAGGAAATCGAGGCTCTTGGCTTCGGTGAAATTCCTGTTTGTGTTGCAAAAACACAGTATTCCCTTTCCGACGATGCTACAAAGCTTGGCAAGCCTGAAAACTTTGTGATTACTGTTCGTGACGTTAAGCTTTCCGCTGGTGCAGGCTTTGTTGTTGCTCTCACAGGCGACATCATGGTAATGCCTGGTCTTCCTAAGGCTCCTGCTGCACTCAAGATTGACTGCGACAACAATGGTAATATTTCGGGACTTTTCTAAGATAACTATGGGGCACCTATATTACATATGGTGCCTCTATTTATAACATATAAGGAGGACAAAATGATAGCATCTAAGTTGCAAAAAGGTGATGAAATACGTGTCATTGCACCATCAAGAAGTTTGAATGTAGTAAGAGATACCATTTTTAACAGTGCATTGGAGTATCTTGAAAATAAAGGCTACCGTATAACTTTTGCAGAAAACAGCCGTAATATAGAATATGCTAACTCCGCAAGCATTGAAGAAAGAATTGAAGATTTACACAATGCATTTTCTGACAAAAATGTAAAAGCAATTTTGACCGCTATTGGTGGATTTAATGTAAACCAAATTCTTGAATATATAGATTATTCTATTATAAAAAATAATCCTAAAATTCTTTGCGGCTATTCCGACATAACTGCTCTATTAAATGCAGTTTATGCGAAAACAGGTCTTATAACATATCACGGACCGCACTTTTCATCTTTCGGCTTTGAGCAAAATAAAGATTATACAAACGTATTCTTCGAAAAATGTGTTGCACAGCAAAATGATTATTTTGTGACTCCATCTATTGAAGCTGACAAATATATAGTAATACAAGAAGGCAATTGCGAAGGAACAATAATAGGAGGTAATCTTTGTACTCTTAACCTTTTGCAAGGTACTGACTTTATGCCTGACTTGCAAAACACAATACTATTTATTGAAGATGACAATATTATGGGAGATTTCTTTGTTCCTGAATTTGAACGTAATTTACAATCTTTGTTGCAGGTAAAATCTGCGAAAATCAATGCTATAGTTTTCGGAAGATTTTCAGAAGATTGTAAAATGAATGTTGAAGCTATCACACAAATTGTAAAAAATAAAAAAATGCTGAAAAATATCCCTATTATCTTCAATGCTGATTTTGGACACATCTTTCCATTTTTTACATTTCCAATTGGCGGAACAGCTAAAATTTCTGCCACAGGAAATCAAGTTGAAATTATTATTCAAAAGCATTAAATTTGCCCACGGTACAAAACACCGTGGGTTTTATATTGGCATATAAAAAACGGAACTTACCAAAAGGCAAGTTCCGCAAACATCAATTAGTTTTCTTCCTTCATCTTAGCGAAGCAATCGCTGCAGTATACAGGACGGTCTTCTCTTGGTCTGAATGGAACCTTAGCTATGCCGCCACAGGAAGCACATGTTGCTTCAAACATTTCTCTTTCAGCCTTAGCACTGTTCTTTCTTGCATCACGGCAAGCCTTACATCTCTGTGGCTCGTTTACAAAGCCCTTTTCTGCATAAAACTCCTGTTCGCCTGCTGTAAAGGTAAACTCGTTGCCGCATTCCTTACATACTAATGTCTTGTCTTCGTAC
>JAZUSM010000075.1:0-5695 GCA_045606725.1 Oscillospiraceae bacterium
TATCCGCAACATCAAGACTTATGGTTACGGCTTTGACACGGTTTATTTCGGCGGGGGTACACCTTCCCTGCTTACTCCGAAACAGATTGGTGCTATACTATCGGCGGCGGGAATTGCGACCAATGCTGAAATTTCTATGGAATGCAACCCTAACAGCGTTACTGAAGATTATCTGCGTGAGGTACGCAATGCAGGGGTAAACCGACTTTCTTTCGGTGTGCAGTCCTTTGATGATAACGAACTGAAAATGCTTGGCAGACTTCACGACTCGGCACAGGCTATTGAGGCAATTGAAACTGCGAAAAAAGTCGGATTTGACAACATCAGCGCTGACCTTATGCTTGCGGTTTCGGGGCAGACTTTTGAAAGTTTGGGAAGAAGTCTTGACGCTGTTGCAAAACTACCGCTGACTCACATTTCGGCTTACATGCTGAAAGTTGAAGAGGGCACTCCCCTTGCAGCTGACGAAGATTTGCTTGCGCAAATTCCTGACGAGGACAACACGGCAGATATGTACCTTGAAGCGGTGCGAAAGCTTGACGAGGCTGGCTTTGAGCAATACGAGATTTCCAACTTTGCACGGGACGGATTTGAGTGCAGACACAATCTGAAATACTGGCGATGTGAGGAATATCTCGGAATTGGACCAGCGGCGCACAGCTTTATTGACGGCGCTCGATTTGCGTGCCCGAAGAATTTGAACAAGTTTATTTCCTCGGAAATACAGGAAACCGTTACTCTTGATGAGGGTGGAAGTGCTGAGGAAAAGGCTATGCTTGCTTTGCGGCTTGTGAAAGAGGGGCTGCCGCTTGATGAGTACACCGATGCTGAAAAGCGTGCCGAAATGCTTATCCGAAACGGCTTGCTGAAAAAAGAAAAAGGCACGCTCAGACTTACGCCTGAGGGGTGCCTTGTATCAAATCAGATTATCTGCCATTTACTGGCTTAGCCGTCTTCTCTCGGTCTGCTGCGGACTTTCTTTCTTGACGCCTTATCTCTGTACATAAGGTCGTCGGAAAGCTTGATGAGGTTATCAACAGTTGACCCCTCGGCAGACTTACATATCAGACCGATACTTGCGGCAACCTTATACGGCTTGCCGCTGTTTTTATTGAATTCATCAATATATTCGTAGAATTTTTTCTTATATTCCTCTGTATAATTTTCGCTGCTTTCCACAACTCCTGCAACAACAAACTCATCGCCGCCGAAGCGTGCACAGATTTCTCCCTTGACGGAAGCATTTCTGAGAGCCTCGCCAACTACCTTGATTGCGCAGTCACCCTCTGAATGTCCATAGGTATCGTTGATTGTTTTTAATCCGTCCAGGTCGGCGGAAACAATTGCAACAGTAAGACCATTTTTTGTTGCCTTTTCAAATTCAGGAAGAACCAGCTGATAGAAGCCTCGTCTGTTATACAATTCTGTAAGCGTATCATGTGTATAAAGTCTTTCCATTGCCGCAAACATTCTTACATTTCCGAAGCCGTTGCCGAATGCTTCAGAAACCTGCGGAATACGCTCAAAATGTATTATTTCAACAGGCATTGCCATACAGAGATACCCAAGACAGGTATCAAGGTAATGAAGTGATGTAAACACTACAGGAACCTGCCAACCGATAAAATTATCCATATTCGGTGCAATTTCCTTACGATTGAAACGGATAATCTCTGTAATCGGTTTTTCGTAGCTGCCCTTGAAAATCATAAACATTTCATCTGTAAACGGGCAGTCACTGTCCCTTTTCATAACTCCGCTCCTCGGTTGAAAAGCGTCTGTATTCAGGCAGCAATATGTGTCAATAAGCTCCTGTTTGGTGACAAGGTGCTCATAGATATTTTCTATATTCTTTTCATTACTGATAATTGTAGAAAGGCTGGTCATATTATAGCTTCTCTGCATATATCCGTTAAGACGTGTATGCAGGTCATTAATCATTACCGAGCCGTCCTCAGTCTGCTTCTTCTTGCAGCCGCAGGACTGGGAAACAACCATTTCAAAGCTTATATGTACTTCAGTGGGAACTTTTTCACCATTAAGTGCACGGTCGATAATATCCACAGCTTTTCTTGCAAAATTTTCTTCACTGCTTCGGCAGGTTGTAAGGCGGGGCGAATGGTATTTTTCGTCCTCAATACCGTCAAAACCCGACACAATAACATCATCAGGTACGGAATAACCCTTTTCGGCAAGGCACTTGCACGCCGCCATTGCCATTACATCGTTGCAGCAGATAATCGCTTCGGGAAGCTCCTTACCATCTGCAAGGAATTTTTCCATAACCTGTCTTGTAGGATATTCCCAGAAGTTGCCATAGCCGACACGTTCCTTTTCATAAGGTATTCCTTGCTCTGCAAGAACCTTTTTATACACCTCATGACGTTCTTCAGAAAAAGCGTTACCCTCAAAGCCAGCGATAAAATTGACCTTGGTAAGCTTATGGTCAATAATAATATGACGCACAATTTCCTCAAAACAATCGCCGTAATCGTACTTCATATTTATACAGCCTTCCATAGATGCTTCAACGGAAATTACAGGAATACCCCTGCTGACTGCATTATCGGCAATTCTTCGGTTTACTTTCTGATTTTTTATCATTTCGGAAAAAATAATTATTCCATCAACAATATCATAATCAATCAAATCGAAAACGTATTCCTCGCCCACATCGGACGCATTGTTCATATATAAATCAGAATTGGTCTGATACACAAACAGCTTGAAATCTCTGGTTACAGCAGCAGAATTAAGAAGCTCAATATATCTGAAACGAGTTGCCTCATATGGTCGTGGTATACATACCGCTATAACTTTTTTACCCTTGAACATAAACATCCTCCGCAAGAATGAATTGTCATATATTTACAATAAGATGTCGCAATGTACACCTTATTTAATTCTACCACATACTCCCCCCTTTATCAAGTATCACCTTGCACAAAAAAGAAGCGTTGCTTTTTAACAAAACAACGCTTTTATGTTTTATATACTTCCGCCGCCGTGAGTATCTCCGCTGGAGCTTGTATGTGTACTGCTTCCATTGTTGGACTCAATCTTTCTTCTGCTTACCTTCTGGTAAAGGTAAATATCTCTTGCGTAAGTTACGTTACGGCTTCCTGCACGGACATATGCCTTTGCATTGGTCTGCAGAACGGCTGTTTTAAGCTGTGATTTAAGCACGAGGCAGATGATTGCTGCAAACAGAAGTCCGATACCGAGTGAGATAAAGAAAATTACAGCATAGTTTTTCTTGACATATGCTTTTCCGTTTGTTTCATAATAGCTGATATATTTCTCTGCCACATCAGCAAATGAATCAAACGCTTTATAATAATCATCGCTGTTCAGGTACGGTCTTACTTCTTTACCGACATTCTGTATTCCGTTATCAGTAAATGCTCTTATACCTTTTCCGTCGGTTGTGATATAAGCTTCATTTGTACTGTTGTTATACAGCAACATAAGTCCGTCTTCGCCATAGTAATTGTAATCATAATAATCATCGGCATAAGCCATCATTGACTTACCGTCAGTTGACTCGATTGTTACAACTGCAATATCGTAGCCGTACTTATCAACAATGCCAAGCATTTTTTCTTCAAGCTTCTGTTCCTCGCTGTCAGAAAGGATACATGCGTTGTCGACTACCTTATCAGCATTTTCGGCGCAGACATTGGATGCTGAAAATGCAATGCACATTACAGCTGCAAGAATTGCTGAAAAAACTTTATTCAATTTCATATCTGCACCTCCTTACAGAATAAATGCCTGAACGACAAATGCAAGAGCACCCACACCTGCTGTGATTGCTGCGAAAAGTTTCCAGAATTTGCCCCAGTCTGTAGGGAGATTGCCCACAAACTTACCTGTCTGACCATTCATGGAGAAATTGTACATTTCACCATTATACTTGGTATTGAGCATCCATACAGGGAGCAACGCATAACGGATTTTACCGCTTCTGAGCTGGATATTGATGCCTTCGGGAATTACTGTGTCATAACCCTGGACAGTATTCTCAAACTCCTGCAGTGTGCTTGTTTTGATACGTTCGTTTGCACGGGGCTGACTTGCTTCGGCGTCAATGTCATACTTATCGGAAAGATAACCTGCAAGATATGCAGGGAGGAATTCCTTGCAGTCATTGTAATTGAACGGCTCGATTGCCTCAGAAAGCTCATCAGGCATTTTGGTTGAACCATCAACCGGAACTTTATCAAATCTGATATCGCCGTTTCTTATTATCATATAGTGCTTCGTTTCTGTATACTCATAATCACCTGAGCGCCAGCTTCTTGTTTTGGTTGCCTTAAATCTGAGTTTTGCATCGGCGTCACAGTCGAAAAGCCAGAAAGGAACATAAACACCCTTGATTTCTTCAATTCTGTTTTCACTAGCAAAATTACTTGGAAGAAGGAATTTGCCCTTCATAAAGTTCTTGAGTGCATCCTTTGCGCCTTCCTTATCAATCTTGAACGGAATGATAAGGTCAGGCTTCAGGCCACCTGTAAACTGTCCTGACATAACAATGGGACTATCACAGTAAGGACAAGCGGAAGCTGATGTTGTTTCGTCAGCAACAATCTGACCGCCGCAGTTTTCGCAGGAATAAATCTTCATTCCGTCCTGCTCGGACGCACCCCATTCAGCGTCCGGATTTTCCCATGAAAAATCGTCCTCTTCCGGCTGTGAAACCTCGTTGAATTCCTTTATTGCGTCCACTTCAAACTCAGTGTCACAATATGGACACTTCATATTCTGACTCTGACTGTCAAACTCAATTCCGCCTCCACAGCAGGGACATTTATAATCAATAAGAGCTGCCATAACATACTCCTTTCATGCAAAAGAAACGGCTGAAAAGAATTCAGCCGTTTCAAGATATTACTTTATATCATTCTCATCGAAACGGTCGCCGCATTCCTGACAGAACTTTGGTGGATTTGCAGGGTCTTCAGGCTCCCAGCCGCACTTATCACAACGGTAGAGAGGTGCACCTGCAGGCTTTGGTGAGCCGCATTCAGCACAGAACTTACCCTTATTTACAGCGCCGCAGGAACAAGTCCAGCCGTCTGCTGCAGGCTTTGGTGAGCCGCATTCGGAACAGAACTTAGCTGTATTTGTTGCACCGCAGGAACATTTCCAGCCGCCTGCTGCAGGAGCCTGCTGAACAGGAGCTGCCTGCTGAGCTGCCATCTGCTGCTGAGCCATCTGCTGTTGCTGAGCCATACCAAAAAGCTGGTTAGCGTTCATACCGCCAGCCTGCTGAGCCATATTCATGCCCATGAAGCCCATCATTGCGCCGCCGCTGTTGGAAGCAGCAGCCTTCATAGCTTCGCTCTGTGCGCCAACCATTGTAGCAGCTGCCATAGACGGGTCACGCATTACAGCTGTTCTCTGGAGGTCCTTGATCATCTTTTCATCTTCTGGTGAGCAAGTTACAGAGTTAACACCGAAGGACGCAATCTTGATACCGCGGAGCTCTGTCCACTTCTTGGAAAGAACTTCATTGAGAGCGTCAGCAATTTCGAGAGTATGTCCCGGAAGAGCACTGTAACGGATACCCATAGCAGAAATTTTAGCGAAAGCAGGCTGGAGAGCTGTCATGAGCTCCATCTTGAGAGTGCTGTCGATTTCGCTTCTGCGGTACACGTCACGTACATTTCCGCAGACATTTGTATAGAAAAGA
>JAZUSM010000076.1:0-50820 GCA_045606725.1 Oscillospiraceae bacterium
GATAAGACGGTTGGTGTACAGGCTTCATACGAAATGAATGAACGTATAGCAAACAGCAAGCTGCATATTTACAATGGTCTGGGTCACGCAGCTTACGAGGAAGCGGCTGATTTCTATCAGAGGGTATATGATTTTCTGAAAGCATGATTTGTCTGACTGTCGGTTGACCGTGCTGCAAATGGTTTATGTACAGTTTATATGGATATCCGTCAGTAATAGCACATCTGATTATTAAAAAGTCCGATTATGTCGGACTTTTTGCTTTTGCTATTGACAACATCTGTTTGGTGTTGTATAATTGTATACAATCATACAACTATACAAATATACAGAAAGGAATGAACCCATATGACAGAAATAAGACCTTCCGCAAAATCAAACCTTCTTGAGTTTGACCCTTATGAGTATGACCTGCATGACGTGCAGAGTCCTGAGCTTTTCAGGGAGATGTATCCATACAGCGAAATACCTAAAATCGCATATAACCACAAACATGTTCCTATGAATATGCCTGAGAATATCTATATCACAGATACAAGCTTCCGTGACGGACAGCAGTCAAGAACACCGTATACCGCAGAGCAGATTGTTGAAATTTATAAAATGCTCCACAGACTCGGCGGTAAAAAGGGTATTATCCGTCAGACTGAATTTTTTGTATACTCAAAAAGTGACAGGGAAGCTTTGGAAAGATGTATGGCTCTCGGCTACGAGTTTCCTGAAATCACAACGTGGATAAGAGCCGCAAAAAGCGACTTTGAGCTTGTGAAGAATATAGGAATCAAGGAAACGGGCGTACTTGTGTCCTGTTCCGACTATCATATCTTCAACAAAATGGGACTCACAAGACGTCAGGCACTTGACAAGTATTTAGGTGTTGTCAAGGAATGTATCGAGGCAGGACTTCGTCCGAGATGTCACTTTGAGGATATAACAAGAGCTGATTTCTATGGCTTTGTTGTGCCTTTTGCAATTGCACTCCGCAAGCTTTCCGAAGAAAGCGGCGTGCCGATAAAAATCCGTGCCTGTGATACAATGGGTTACGGTATTCCGTATGCAGGTGCAGCATTGCCGAGAAGCGTGTCAGGCATTATCTACGGGCTCCAGCATTACGCTGGCTTTTCAAGCGATATGCTTGAATGGCACGGACACAACGATTTTTACAAGGGTGTCGTAAATGCTACAACTGCGTGGCTTTACGGTGCAGGTGCGGTAAACTGTTCACTGCTTGGCATAGGTGAAAGAACGGGTAACGTTCCGCTTGAAGCTATGGTGTTTGAGTACGCGTCACTCAGGGGCACTCTTGATGGTATGGATACAACTGTTATCACTGAGCTTGCTGACTATATTGTAAACGAAACAGGCTATGACCTTCCGCCGATGACTCCGTTTGTTGGACGAAACTTCAACCTTACAAGAGCAGGTATACACGCAGACGGACTTCTCAAGGACGAGGAGATTTACAACATCTTTGATACAAAGAAATTCCTGAACCGTGCACCTGTTGTTGCTGTAAGCTCCGTTTCGGGACTTGCAGGAATTGCACACTGGATAAACAGCTTTTACAATCTTGACGGAAATAACGCCATTGACAAAAAGCACCCCTGCGTTGCCAAAATCAAGGAATGGGTTGACGCAGAATACGAGGGCGGCAGAGTTACCGTTATCAGCGATGATGAGCTTTGCGCATTGATGAAGCTTTACGGCAGGGAAATTCTTGAAAAGGCAGGTAAGTAAATCATGATTCTTGAAAGTGATAACAGCTCTTTGAGAATAAGAGTTTTCAATGCAATCGAAAATGCCATTCTGAACGGTGAATACAAGGATGGTGAGAGCCTCAGCGAACTTAAAATTTCAAACGAGCTGGGAGTAAGCCGTACACCCGTAAGAGAAGCGCTTATGCAGCTTGAGCTTGAAGGACTTGTGAGAAACATACCCAACAAGGGTGCTGTCGTTGTAGGCGTGTCTGAACAGGATATCGAGGATATCTATGCAATCAGAATAAGCATAGAGGGACTTGCTGCAAAGCTTTGTACCCAGAAAATTACCGACGAGGAATTGAAGGCACTTGAAAAAATTGCCGATTTACAGGAATTCTATCTTCTGAAGAATGATACTGAGCAGTTACTGAAGCTTGACGGAGATTTCCATAAGATTATCTATGACGCTTCAAGAAGCCGTCCTCTGCGTTTTATGCTGACAACATTTCATAACTATATAAGACACGCAAGGGATATTTCGGTTCAGGCTCAGGGCAGAGCTGAAAAGACAGTTGCCGAACACAGAGCAATTCTGGAAGCAATCAGAAATCATGATGCCGAGCTTGCTGAGAAGCTTACTGCTGAGCATATTATAAATGCAAAGGAAAATCTTTTGTCACAATCTGCAAATAAGTAAACAAATACTGCCTGTACCTGTTTGGTATAGGCAGTATGCTGTTGTCAAAAATTTTTTTGGAAAATTTGTAACGTTTCAAAAAATATGACGTCTGATAAAATGAAAGGGGGAATAAGGATGGCAGATACAGAGCTTGACGAAATATACGAACAGAATGCGGAAGATGTCTACAGATTTCTTCTGAAAATGTGCGGTGATTCGCATCTGGCAGAGGATCTGCTGCAGGATACTTTTCTTAAAGCCATAGAAAAGATCGATACTTTCGATAATCGCTGCAGGCTGACCTCCTGGCTTTGTCATATAGCGAAGAACATATACCTTGACTATCTGCGGAAGCTCAAGCGCCGTCCGTCAGCCTTTCTTGAGGACGAACAGACCGAGCCGTCAGTGCCTTGCTTCGAAGACAAGCTTATGAAGGATGAAAGTGCAAGGGAAATGCGGTTGGCTGTACATAAGCTTCCTGAGCCTTACAAGGAGGTTTTCATGCTGAGGGTCTATGCTGAGCTTTCCTTTAAGGAAATAGCGGTTACTTTCGGAAAATCCGAGGTGTGGGGACGTGTCACATTTCTCAGGAGCAAGGATATGTTACTTAAATTGATTGAAAATGACGAAAGGTGAGTGATACTATGAAATGCAATATAGCTAAAGACCTTGTTTCGCTGTATGCAGAGGGGCTTTGCTCGGGGGATACATCTGCTGAGCTGGAAAAGCATCTGGAGGAGTGTGCCGACTGCAAAAAAACACTGGAGCATTATCAGGCGGAAATAAGAACTGAAAAGAATATTTCCGAAGAACCGACAAAGCTGAAGCCTATGAAGAAGGCGGCGAAAAAGCTGAAAAGAAACCGCGTTGCTGCAATAATACTTGCTATTGTTCTTGTAGCAATATTCGGCTGTATCTGCGTGTTGAGCTATGGTGAGATGACATACAGATGTATAAGCTTTTCGATGATATCCGATTATTTCAGGCTTAAAAGCGTAACCGAAAGTCTTGCCGAGGGTGACACAGAGCCGCTTGTGGAAATACTTGCCCTTGACTCCGACAGATATTATCTTGCACCGAGTCTGAGCAATTTTGAAAATCCGAAGGAATACAGAGCCTTTGTCAGAACTCAGGCTGACGATACTTATGAAAAGCTGTTTTCAGGCAGGGATATTGATGTAAGAATGTCGGAAATGTGGTATGACAATTATGATTACAGCGAAGATGCATGGCTGTATTACGAGCCTTTCCCGCTGTATATTTCCTTTGAATTCTGTGAGGGGGACAATGTTATCCATACTATGGAATTCAGAAAGCTTGGACACGGAAAATTCGATGTTTACGAGTACAGCTCAGGTATGGACAATGAAGCGATTTCCTTTGTAGGCAACGTACTTCCGTCTGACGAAATTATTATGGAGCTTACAATGAGGTCATTGGTCAGAAGAAGATATAAGGAAATTACTGTTGACAAGAGAGAAACTGAAATTACAAACGGCTGGCATATGTTCGTAAATGGTATTCACGGCGGTGACAATACTGACTATACGGACAGACTCAAGGAACGTATTACGGAAATGTACAAGGGCAATGTAATACCTAAGGATAGTATGTACGGAATTAACCGCTTTGATGATGAAAAGGGATTATGGGTATATTCCGTATGGATTGAATATGAGGTACTTGATACGGGTAAATCCTTTGTTGTAAACTATGACTTTTTATACAATGACAGCAAATTTTATGTTGACCCTGAAAAAGAGCCTTATATTGTTTCGGCAGATGCTGAAATTGACAGCACTGTTTCAGAAATGGCAATGAATATTTTTACAGACTGACAAGGATTGTCAGTCGGCGGATAACCTGTAAAGAGCAATCTTTGCAGGTTATTTTCATTGTCCGAAATGTTGACTTTTGTACCTTTTTTCACTATAATAAACTCAACGGCAAATCGTGATTTGCAAAGGAGAAAAAACAAATGAGTCCGATATTATTAGGCACACTCAATCTGATAATTTATTTTGTCATAGCTGTAATTCTGGCATTTTCAGGACGAATTCTTTTTACCATCCCAGACGAGGTTTTCCGCAAGATACTTCATTTTATTCTGTTAGGCTCGTTCTATGTTCTGATTGTTTCCTATCCGACATGGTTGTCAGCAGCGCTGACGGCGGTGATTTTTGAAATTGCGGTTTATCCTATACTTGCTCTGGCAGAACGTTTGAAGAAATATTCCGAATTCACCACGGAACGTAAATCGGGTGAACTGAAGCAGAGCCTTTTGCTTGTGTACACCATGTTTGCGGTGGTTGTAGCTGTCTGCTGGGGAATATTCGGGGACAAGCATCTTGCCCTTGCAAGCTTCTATGCATGGGGAATTGGCGACGCGGCTGCGGCGCTTATCGGAAAGAAATTCGGCAGGCATAAAATTACGGCATGGGGTCTTGACGGAAAGAAAAGCTATGAAGGAACGGCTTCAATGTTCATAATTTCCTGCGCAAGTGTGTTTTCAATTCTTGTGTGGAGGGGCGGTATGAGCGTGCTTTTCTGCGGAATTATTGCGCTGATTGTAGGTGCGGTAAGTGCGGTTTCCGAGCTTTATTCAAGGAATGGAAATGATACGGTTATCTGTCCGATGTCGGCAATGATTACGCTGTTGCCATTGGTTTATCTGTTCGGAGGTTTATGATGAAGAATAAGAATTCTGGCGCAAAAACGCTGTTGATGTCTGTGGTAATGAGTGCTCCGGGGCCGCTGATTATCGGTCTTGGCCTGCTGGTGGGGCAAAGCTCGACACAGATTGCGGATTTTGTGCGGAGAAGTGCAGAGCTGCTGGGAATAATAATGGCATTTGTCGTTTACATAATTACAACAAAGGACGGCGTTTGCGACACGGAAAGGAAAGAGCGTCTTGAACGGCTTTCAAATATTTTTGTGGGAGCAATGATGTGCCTGGGCGGTACGCTTATGCTGGTGCTTGCTTTTACTGCGGACAATGAAGAAAAGGGAAATGTTATTCCCGGACTGGTAATTGCGGTGCTGGGTGTTATTGCAAACACGCTTTTCTGGAGGAAATATACTAAACTTAACAAGGCTGAGCCGAATGCGATTATAGCGGTGCAGGCGCGTCTTTACCGTGCGAAAAGTCTTGTGGACGGCTGTGTAACGGCTGCACTGTTGTCGGTGGCACTTTTTCCTGCGTCGAAGGTTTCGTTCTATCTTGATTTTCTCGGGTCGGTTATTGTTGCGCTGTATCTTGTATGGTGCGGTGTGAAAACTATTGCGGAGAGAATTAAGCGCAGGGATTGACCGGATTAAGAATTGACTTTTAGGCAGGTAGCTGTACAACAATTACAAATAAGAATATGCAGGAGGAAAGTATGAGAAAACTGTTGTTAATCATCGGGATTGTGAGTCTGGTTGCTTGTGTTTTGTTCTTATTACTTGCCGCACTCAGTCTGTTTGGATACTACCATATACTTGACGGATCGCCTGACCTTTACGTAAGATTGCATCGGAGAATGATTGTGTTTTTTATAATTGGAATTATCCTTGCGGTGATTGGGGTTGTGTGCCTTATCATTCGTTCTAAAAAGTAAATTTCATAGCAGGTCATTGGCTGCACAACAAAACCCTCCTGTAGTATGTTTGCTATACTACAGGAGGGTTAATTATTATGTGTTATGTGTGTGTTTGACCATGCTCAAAACAGATAGGATTAAGCTTACTTCACAAGTTCGAACTCATCAATAAGTTCCTTGAGAGTTGTTGCCTGAGAGGAAAGTTCTTCTGATGCGGAAGCAGACTGGTCGGAAGTTTCGGAGTTTGTCTGAACAACAGTGGAAATCTGATCAATACCGGCTGTAACCTGAGTGAGCGCATCTGAAATTTCTTTTGCGGATTTACCGATCTGATTATTGATTTCTGCAACCTGTCCGGAAGAATCACAAGCGGTATTCATGTATGTTGCAACATCGGCAACAAGCTGATTACCTCTGTCAATAGCTTCAACAGTATCGGAAATCAGGACACCTGTATCCTTTGCAGCGTCCGTACTCTTGGAAGCGAGATTTCTTACTTCGTCAGCAACGACTGCAAAGCCCTTACCGGCTTCACCTGCACGTGCAGCCTCTACAGCGGCGTTAAGTGCAAGAATATTTGTCTGGAAAGCAATATCTTCGATTGTAAGAAGAATTGACTGAATCTGAGAAGAAGAATCCTTGATTTTATCCATAGCAGCTATAAGTTCGTCCATCTTGCTGTTGGATTCATTAAGATGCGACTCAGCAGTAACAGCCTTGAGATTTGCATTTTCAGCATTGGTAACGTTGAAGAGAGCCATCTGAGCAATTTTATTGATAGTTGAAGAAAGTTCTTCAACAGAAGCAGCCTGTTCAGCAGCACCGTGAGAGAGAGTCTGTGCTCCTGAGGAAACCTGTTCTGCATTGCATGCAACCTGTTCTGCCGCGGTATCAATGTTAAGCATAGTTTTATTGAGCTTGGCAACGAACTTTTCCATTGAATAAAGGATATTATTGAAAATACCTATGTACAATTCCTCGTGTCCGGATTTTATAGAAAGGTTGCCGTTGGAAATTTCGTCAAGAAGGAAGCCAAGATCGGTAATAACAGACTTTGAATTGTTGGCAAGCGTTTCGATAGCCACACCCATCTGACCGATTTCATCTTTTGATTTGTAGTTGATGGAGATATCAAAATTACCGTCTGCCATTTTCAGAGCAGCATTATGTACCTCACTGATTCCCCTACGGAGCATATTTGTAATATATACAGCGAAGAATACACCGATTATTACAGAGAAAATGCTGATTACCAGTACAGCGATTATAGTGAATTGTATATTGCCCTTTATGTCAGCGGAAAGTTCGGAAGCAAGATTTGTTTCGTAATCGGAAATTTCAATTGCAAGCTCGGAAACTCTCTGACGTACAGGCAGAATTTTTTCTTCATAGATTTCAAATGAAGCGATGGTATCGCTGCTTGAAATAACACTCTTTTCTTCTTCAAGAATACGGATGAATTCATTTGTATCGTCAGTTATTTTATCCAGCAATTCAGGGTCACCCGTATATGTTCCACGCAGTTTCTCAATAGTGGAAAGCAGCGTCTGGAGGTAAGATTTTGCACTTCCTACCTTTGTTTCGGCTCGGACAACATTAGGGTCATTTGCGGCATATAATGCATCACGTGCTGCTTTATTTACAAGTATATCGAGGTCATCAGCAAGCTGAACGCCGACAAAGGCACGATTATGGAAATCGAGAACGTCATTTTTAATTTTGCTTAGGAAGCCAAAAACTGTGCCAAGAATCAGTAAAACCAGTAACAGAATTATTCCGAAAGAAACAATCAATTTTTTCTGCACCTTCATATTTTTCATAACGGTGTTCTCCTATCAAATAAAGATAAAAACGGTAGTATGCATACACTCATTATAAGTGCACATGCAATAAAAGTCAATCATTTCACAAAAATAATTCTTATTTTTAGAAAAAAACTGTGAAATGGTTACAAAAAACGAGGGCGTCTTATGAAAAAAAGAGATTTGCGCAGATGGCTGGTTTTGTATAAGATTACCAATAGTGGAGGCCGCTTTTTGAGTTGTATGCACAGATTTTATTTTTTTTGAACGTAGTTGTATTTACAAATTTCAAAAATAATGGTACAATTTAAAAAACATGTATGGTTGAGGTTGTATTATGGATGAATATAAATATTTGGCAATTGTAGAATGGGCAAAAAAATATATTGCTGATAACAATCTTCGTTCCGATGAACGTTTTTTATCGGAAAATGAGTTGTGCAGCATACATAATGTCAGCAGGCAGACTGTACGTCAGGCGCTTAAAGTGCTGGAAGATGAAGATGTGCTTTGCCGTGTAAGGGGCAGCGGAACATTTGTGAAAGGGACAACTGCGCCTGTTAAAGCCAAAGCCACCCATTTAAGTGTTGGTGTTGTATCTACATATTTCAGCGATTATATTTTCCCGAGTATTGTGACAGGGATTGAAAGCGTGCTGAAGAAAAATAATATCGGCATGCAGCTTTCCATTACCCACAATCAGGTTTTTGAAGAGCGTCAGGCATTGAAGAATATGCTTGACCATGGTGTTGCCGGACTTATTGTTGAACCTTCGAAAAGCGCGCTTCCAAATCCTAACAGGGAGTTGTACGAGGAAATAAAGAAAAACAACATTCCGCTTATTTTTTTCAATGCAAAACACACATGGGCAGATTTTCCGTGCGTTGCCATGGATGATGTAATGGCAGGAAAAAGGGTTACGGATTACCTTTTTGAACATGGTCACATGAAGGTGTCAGCGCTTCTGGCGGCGGATGACATACAGGGGCATAACCGCTATTTCGGGTTTATGAGAAGCTGCGAGGAACACGGTATAACTCTTGCGGAACAAAACGTCGTATGGTATTCGACTGCCGAAAGAAATGACCTGTTTACACAGTCAGAGGCAAGAATAATGTCGATGATTGATTCATCTACGGCGATAGTGTGCTATAACGATAAACTGGCTGTTGAACTGCTTAATTTCTGTAAGAAAAAAGGCATATCTGTGCCTGACGATATTTCTATAGTTGGAATTGACAACTCGAAGCTGTCTACAATCTGTGACGTGAAGCTTACAACTGTAGTGCATCCTCATCAGAAGCTCGGGGAGAAAGCGGCGGAATTGCTTCTGAAGCAGATGAGGAATCCTCTTAAGGTCTATGAAGATATTGTCTTTAATGCAGAGCTTGTGGTAAGAGATTCGGTAAGGGATTTAAGATAATAATTGACGGGGATGAATTCAATGGATAAAATCGTATGTTCATGCAGCAATTCAGATGAACGATATTGTGATGTACAGCGGGTTGATACGGAAAAACTTGTTCACTTGCTTAAAAGCGGAAGTGTAGACATGTGCGAGGATGGCATCAGAAGCTTTTTTGAGGAGATTGGTTTCTTCAGGATAAAGTCGCTGCTGATGCGTCTGTATGTTGCAATGGATGTGTATATTGTAATTCGCGGATTTGCAAAAGAACTGGGCATACTGAATGAGGAATTCGTGAACAGATACGGAAGTATAGATGATATAGAAACCAATCTTATGGACGAGGAAGGAGCTGTGAAATTTTTCTCGGGCATGCTTGAACAGTGCATAAGATGGCGTATGGAATTCTGTCGTGAAACTGCAAATGTTCCGTTGCACTGTGCGCTGGAATACATAGGAAGAAATTATATGCGTGATGATATATCGCTGAAAAGCGTATCTTCGGCTGTAAATCTTACACCTACATATTTCAGCTCGCTTTTCAAAAAGGAAATCGGAATGAATTTTTCAGAATATCTGACAAATCTCAGGGTTGAAAAAGCCAAGGAGCTTCTTTGTTGCACGTCAAAGCTGATAAGTGAAATCAGCTATGAGGTCGGTTTTACGGATTATCGGTACTTCGGACAGATTTTTAAAAAGAATACCGGCTATACACCGCGTGATTTTCAGAATGCGAACAATCGACTTGCACAAAAAATTCCAATAAAATGAGAAAAAATTGTGCAATCGTAAATAATTAAACATATTGCGTAAAATTTTTTCTATACATGTATATACAAGCGTGCTATAATGTATGTACAAGTTCAGAACGAACAATACAAATTATATTTTTGGGAGGAAGATGTCTATGTTTAAGTTTAAGAAATTAATTGCAATCGCTGCAGCAGCAGCTATGTGTATGTCATTTGCTTCTTGTGCAGCTGGCGGCGGAGCCGGCGATTCAGGTGCAGCAGCTGGCGGCGGAGCTGATGATGGCCTTATCAAGGTTGGTATTATCAACAACGACCCTAACGAATCCGGTTATCGTACAGCTAACGATAAGGATATGAAGAACACATTCACAAAGGAAAACGGCTTTGATGCTTCTTTCGCTTACAGCCTCAAGAACGACGAGCAGATCAACCACGCTCAGAAGTTCATCCAGGACGAAGTTGATTACCTCCTTCTTTCTGCAGCTGATACAGCAGGTTGGGATTCCGTACTTAAGGATGCTAAGGACGCAGGCATAAAGGTTATCCTTTTTGACCGTACAATCGACGCTGATCCAAGCCTCTATGAAGCTTCTATCGTTTCCGATATGGATAAGGAAGGTCAGACAGCTGTTGACTGGCTCAAGGGTCAGAACCTTGACAAGTACGAAGTTATTCACATTCAGGGTGTAATGGGTTCTGCTGCTCAGAAGGGCCGTTCCGGTGCTCTTGATACAGCTGTTTCCGAACTCGGCTGGACACTTGTTACACAGCAGACTGCTGAATGGAACGCTGAAAAGGCTCAGCAGATCGTTCAGTCTGTTATCGACTCCGGTAAGTCCTTTAACGTAATTTACGCTGAAAACGACGATATGGCTAAGGGCGCTGTAGCAGCTCTTGACAAGGCTAACATCTCTCACGGCGTAGGCAAGGACGTTATCGTTATGGGCTTTGACTGCAACAAGTGGGCTCTTGAAGAACTTCTCGCTCAGAACTGGAACTATGATGGTCAGTGTAACCCATTCCAGGCTTCTTATATCAGAGAAATCATCAATACTATTGAAAACGGTGGAACAATTTCTGAAAAGACTGTAGTTATGGATGAAAAGGGCTTTGATGCTACTACAATCACTCAGGAAGATGTTGATAACTACGGTATCTGATTTTGAATTAAATATCTGATATTGTTTAAAAGCGCGGTGCGGCATATATGGTACATCCGTATTGTCACACCGTGCATTTTTTTGAAGTTTTTTTATTTATTTGGAGGTGAAACCGCAGATGCGAGAAAATGCAGTGCTGGAAATGCGAAATATTTGTAAATCCTTTCCTGGTGTAAAAGCATTACAGAATGTGGATTTTACGCTTTGCGAAGGTGAAATTCATGCCCTTATGGGTGAAAATGGTGCGGGAAAATCAACGCTTATTAAGGTTTTGACCGGAGTTCATCCAAAAGATTCGGGTCAGATATATATGAAAGGCTACGAAAAGGCGGTTCTTATCAGATCCCCTCAGGAAGCCCAGAAACACGGTATAAGTACGGTTTATCAGGAAATTACACTTTGCCCTAATCTTTCAGTTGCTGAAAACATTTATATCGGACGCGGTGAGGAAAAGCTCCTGAACTGGAAAAAAATGAACGAGGATGCAGGAAAAATTCTTGAATCACTCGGTATTGCCGTAAAGCCAAGTCAGCAGCTTGCAAGCTGTTCAATTGCTGTTCAGCAGATGGTTGCAATTGCGCGTGCGGTTGATATGGACTGTAAGGTTCTTATTCTTGACGAGCCGACATCATCACTCGATGAAAGCGAAGTTGAGAAACTTTTCAAGCTTATGCGTCAGCTCAAGGAAAGAGGCGTAGGCATTATTTTTGTTACCCACTTCCTCGATCAGGTTTATGAGGTATGTGATAAAATTACTGTACTGCGTGACGGAACCCTTGTCGGCGAATACGAGATAAGCGATCTGCCGAGAGTTAAGCTGGTATCCAAAATGCTTGGTAAAGAGCTTGACGATATGTCATCAATCAAAAGTGACGAATCAACTGTTGTTGAAGATGCTGCGCATCCTGTATTTGAGGCAGAAGGTCTTGTCAGCAGTGAAGGAATCAAGCCATTTGATTTCACAATCAAAAAGGGTGAAGTCAACGGCTTTACCGGCCTTCTCGGTTCGGGACGAAGCGAGTGTGTCCGTGCAATTTTCGGTGCGGATAAAATCATGGGCGGTAAGGTTAAAATGAACGGAAAGCCTGTTAAGATTACAAAGCCTATTGATGCGATGAAGAATGGTATCGGCTATCTTGCTGAAGACCGTAAGCGTGATGGTATCGTAGGCGACCTTTCGGTAAGAGATAACATTATCCTTGCCCTTCAGGTAAAAACAGGTTTCTTCAAACCATTTTCAAAGGCTCAGGCAACAAAGTTTGCTGATGAGTATATAAAGCTTCTTGATATCAAGACAGCTTCAGTAAATACTCCTATCAAATCTCTGTCCGGCGGTAATCAGCAGAAGGTTATTCTTGCACGCTGGCTTCTTACAGAGCCTGAATATCTTATTCTCGACGAACCTACAAGAGGTATTGACGTAGGTACAAAGATTGATATTCAGAAGCTTGTTCTCAAGCTTGCTTCAGAAGGAATGAGCGTAACATTTATTTCTTCCGAAACCGACGAAATGCTCCGCACATGTTCACGTCTTATTGTAATGCGTGACAGAAAGGTTGTAGGCGAGCTTTCGGGTGCTGATCTTACACAGAATATGATTATGAATACTATTGCCGGAGGTGACGAAGGATGATTGAAAATACAAATGCAAACAAGAGTTTTTCAGCAACTCTGGTGAAGCTTTTCAAAAGACAGATTTTTATTCCGATTTCTGCTCTGCTTCTTCTTGCAATATTCAATTTTATAGCTGACCCATCATTCTTTAAAATTACACTTGGTTATTCAAGTGAAGGATACCCTGTACTTTCGGGATATATTATGACAATTATCGATTATGGTTCTGAGCTTGCAATTCTTGCAATCGGCATGACTCTTGTAACTGCTGCTTCAGGCGGACAGGATATCAGTGTCGGCGCAGCGATAGCAATCAGCGGAAGCGTTGTTCTCAGAGTTCTCTGCGGAACAGATTCACGTCCCGAAACTCTTCAGGCTCCTATTATTGTAGCTTTTCTTATCAGCTGTCTTGTTGCAATGTGCTTCGGTGCATTCAACGGTACTCTTGTATCATATTTCAAAATACAGCCAATGGTTGCTACACTTATTCTTTTTACAGCAGGTCGTTCAATTGCTGCATGGATCAACAATAATGAACTTCCTATCGTTGAAGACAAGACTTTTGCTTACTTCGGCGGTTTTATTCCGGGAATTCCTGTTCCGACACCGTTCTTTATTGCGCTGGCATGCATGCTTGTTACAGCGTTGGTGTTGAAATTCACTAACCTTGGACTGTATGTTCAGTCTGTAGGTATAAACGAGAAATCCTCCCGTCTTAATGGTCTTAACCCAATGGCTATCAAGTTTATTACATATGTAATTCTCGGCCTTTGTGTAGCGGTTGCAGGATTTATCAAAGTAAGCCGTCTTTCCACAATCAACTATTCGGTTGTTGCGAAGGATATTGAAATGGACGCAATTCTTGCAGTTGCTCTGGGCGGTAATGCTCTCAGCGGCGGTAAGTTCAATATGACTGCTTCAATCCTTGGTGCATATGTTATTCAGTTCCTTACTACAACTCTGTACAAACTCAACGTACAGTCTGATGCGCTTTCCGCATATAAGGCTATTGTAGTAATCGTACTTGTAATAATCAGCGCACCCGTTGTAAGAGAAAAGGCATCTGCCCTCTGGAAAAAAATCAGAAGCGGCAAGACTGTAAAGGCACAGGCTTAATCCTGTACAAACCTTTCTTACAATTACGAATGGAGGAGTAACTAATGTCGTTTTTGGGTAAAATACGAAATAAAGCCGGAAACCTTACAGATACAAACCTGCTTACAACAATTACAATAGTAGTGTTTATACTGATGTATCTGGCTGCAATAATTTTTCTCGGAAAAGGTTTTCTGAAACCACAGACCTTTTTCAATATGCTGAATGCAAATGCAGCGCTTATTATTCTGTCATGCGGTATGAGCCTTGTAATGATTACCGGCGGTATTGATATTTCCGTCGGCGGTGTAACTGCGCTTGTAAGTATGTGCTGTGCAGTATTCCTTGATTACAAGGGCGGTAACGTAATCGGTGCAATCCTTATTTCCATCGGTATCGGTCTTGCATTCGGGCTTATTCAGGGATATCTTATCGCATACCTTGATATTCAGCCGTTTATCGTAACTCTTGCGGGTATGTTCTTTGCGAGAGGTATGACAACTATCGTTAACACAAACCCGTTCAACGTTCAGAATGAGGAATTTGTAGCGTTGAAGGAAACACGTATCATCATTCCAGGAATGGGCTCTGTAAACAAGGCTGGCAACTACGTTAATGCCTACATAGAAATAGGAGTCGTGGTGGCGTTGCTTGTTGTTGCAATTCTGTTCTTCGTGCTGAAGTGGTCCAAGACAGGACGTAACTTCTATGCAGTAGGCGGAAACAGACAGAGTGCGCTTATGCTTGGTGTAAACGTAAAGAGAACAACATTTATTTCCTATGTAATCTGTGGTCTTCTCGCAGGTATTGGTGGTTTTGTATATTTCATGCACGTTGGTTCAGGTTCTGCTTCCCACGCAACAGGTGCGGAAATGAACGCTATTGCATCTTCTATCATTGGCGGAACAATGCTCACAGGTGGCGTTGGCAACATCATCGGTACACTGTTTGGTGTTATGTCACTTGCTCTTATCCAGAATATCGTTTCTTCCGTAGGTCTTGACCAGGCTTGGTGGACAGGAATTACAATTGCAGCAATGCTGTGTCTGTTCCTTGTAGTACAAAGCGTAGTTATGTCAAGAAAGAAGAAAACAGTTGAAGCTGAAAAAATAAGCGGAGCTTCTCAGAAGCAGGAAATGAAAGTCGGATAAGCTTTTTAATCTAATGTGAGAGGAGGATGTGTTTCTGCTGGAAACACAGTCATGGCAATGGATATAATCAATAGAATCAAAGAAGGCAGAACATCAATAGGTATTGAATTCGGCTCTACAAGAATAAAGGCTGTTCTTATCGGTGATGATTTTTCAGTTGCCGCTTCAGGTGCGTATGACTGGGAAAACAGCTTCATCGACGGAGTGTGGACATATTCCCTTGACGAAGTCAGGAACGGCTTGCAGGGTGCTTTTGCAGCGCTCGCAGAGGACGTTAAGAACAAGTATGGAGCAACACTTGAAAATGTTGCCTCAATAGGTATTTCAGCAATGATGCACGGCTATCTTGCTTTTGATGAAGCCGATAATCTTCTTGTGCCTTTCCGTACCTGGCGCAACACGATGACCGAGCAGGCTGCCGATGCATTAACAGAAGCACTCAGCTTCAACATTCCGCAGCGTTGGAGCATCGCTCATCTCTATCAGGCAATTCTCAACGGTGAGAAGCATGTTTCGGAAATTCGTTTTGTAACAACACTTGCAGGTTATGTTCATTGGCTTCTCACGGGTGAAAAGGTAATCGGTATCGGTGACGGTTCAGGCATGTTCCCGATTAAGGACGGCGACTATAATGCCGATATGATGAACAAATTTGAAGCACTTGCTTCAGGAACAGCTTTCACACAGAAGCTTTCCGATGTTCTTCCGAAAATTGTCCCTGTAGGTGAATGTGCAGGAATACTCACAGAACAGGGTGCACTTATACTTGACCCGACAGGTACTCTTAAAGCAGGCATACCGTTCTGTCCTCCTGAAGGTGACGCTCAGACAGGTATGGTTGCGACAAACAGTATTGCCCCACGAACTGGCAATGTTTCCGCAGGTACATCTATATTTGCAATGGCTGTTCTTGAAAAAGAACTTTCTGCAGTTTACAGACAGATTGACATTGTTACAACACCTTGCGGCAGTCCTGTTGCAATGGTGCACTGCAACAACTGTACAACTGACTTGGATTGCTGGGTAAGACTTTTTGGTGATACACTGAAGCTGTTTGGTGTTGAAGTGCCAAAATCAGAGCTTTATGACAAGCTTTATGCTGCTGCACTTTCAGGCGAGCCTGACTGTGACGGTATTATAAGCTACAACTATCATTCAGGCGAGCACGTTACAGGCTTTACAGAGGGCAGACCGATGGTTATGCGTTCACCGTCTTCAAAGCTTAACGCTGCAAATCTTATGAGAAGCCTTATCTATTCATGTATGTCAACACTCAAAATCGGTATGGATATTCTTATCGGCGAGGAAAAAATCGCCCTGGATAAGATTTATGCTCACGGCGGTCTGTTCAAATCCCCTGTAACAGGTCAGCGTTTCCTTGCTTCTGCACTTGGAGTGCCGGTTGCGCTTATGGAGTCAGCAGGCGAGGGCGGAGCATGGGGTATAGCGCTTCTTGCTTCCTATCTTGCAAGAAAGGAAAGCGGAGAAACCCTTGAAGCATATCTTGAAAAGCGTGTGTTTGATGGAAAAACAGGAAGCTGTATGGCTCCGGATGAGAATGATATGGCAGGCTTTGCTGCTTATATAGAAAAGTACAAGGCAGGCCTTGAAGTAGAAAAGACAGCTGTTAGTGTTTAACGTATAAGGAGGAAATTTTGCAAATGAAATTCTGGTTTATAACAGGCTCACAATTTTTATACGGTGAGGAAACTCTCCGTCAGGTTGAGGAGGACTCAAAGGTTATCGTCAACGGCCTTAAGCTCCCTTTTCCTGTTGAATATAAGCTGACAATCAAAACAGCGGAAGAGGTTTCCAAAATCATCAAGGAAGCCAATTATGATGATGAATGTGCAGGTATCATTACATTCTGTCACACTTTCTCACCTTCAAAAATGTGGATTAACGGCTTTGCAAAGCTCCAGAAGCCATGGCTTCACTTACATACACAGTTCAACAAGTCAATTCCGAATGAGGAAATTGATATGGACTATATGAATCTCCACCAGTCCGCTCACGGTGACCGTGAGCACGGCTTCATCGGTGCACGTCTGCGTATGCCGAGAAAGATTGTTGCAGGTTACTGGCAGGATGAAAAGGTTCAGGAAAAAATCGCTGACTGGCAGCGTGCAGCTGTAGGCTCAGTTTTCAGCAACAGCCTGAAAATTGTGCGTTTCGGTGATAATATGCGTGAGGTTGCAGTTACCGAGGGCGATAAGGTTGAAGCACAGCTCAAAATGGGCTGGCAGGTAAATACCTGGGCTGTAGGCGACCTTGTCAATGAAATGAATAAGGTTACCGAAGCTGATATAGACGCTCTTATGAAGGAGTATGCTGAACTTTACGATTACAACGAAAAGGATACTGATGTAATCCGCTATCAGGCAAGAGAGGAAATCGCTATCGAGCGTATTCTTGTAAGAGAGGGCGCACGCGCGTTTACTAATACTTTTGAAGATCTGCACGGTATGCGCCAGCTTCCTGGTCTTGCAACCCAGCACCTTATGTCCAAAGGCTACGGCTACGGCGGTGAGGGTGACTGGAAAACAGCAGGTATGACAGCTATAATCAAGGCAATGTATCCTGACGGTTCAACATCCTTTATGGAGGACTATACATACGACTATGAGCATGAGCTTATTCTTGGTTCACATATGCTTGAAGTGTGCCCGACGGTTGCTGCAGATAAGCCAAGAATTGAAGTGCACCATCTCGGAATCGGCGGAAAAGAGCCTCCTGCACGAATTGTATTCGAGGGTAAGGCAGGCAAGGCTGTTGTTGCATCGCTTATTGATATGGGCGGAAGAATGCGCCTTATTGTGCAGGATATTGAGTGCGTGAAGCCTTTCCAGACAATGCCTAACCTTCCTGTTGCAAGATTGATGTGGAAGCCTGCACCTGACTTTATTTCCGGTCTTGAATGCTGGATTATTGCAGGCGGTGCACACCACACAACACTTTCCTTTGAAGCAAATGCAGATGTACTCCGTGACTTTGCAAGAATTATGGGAATAGAGTTTGTGTCCATTAACAATTCAACAGATATTTATGCCCTTGAAAAAGAGCTTATGATGGGTGATGTAATATGGAGATAAAAGAACTGAAACAGCGTGTACTTAAAGCCAATCTGCTTCTGCCGAAGTATAATCTTGTTACATTCACATGGGGCAACGTAAGTGAGTACGACCGTGAAAGTGGTTTGATTGCGATTAAACCAAGCGGTGTTGAGTATGACACAATGACCGAGGACGATATTGTTGTTATGGATATCGACGGAAATATTGTTGAGGGTAAACTCAGACCTTCAAGTGATGCTCCTACTCACCTTGAACTTTACAGAAATTTTGATGGCGTTTGCGGAATTGTCCATACCCACAGCAGACACGCAACCGCATTTGCTCAGGCAGGAAGAGGAATTCCGCCTCTTGGAACAACTCACGGTGATTATTTTTACGGTGAAATTCCCTGCACAAGAAGTATGACTCCTGAAGAAATTGCGGGAGAGTATGAATTGGAAACAGGACGTGTAATCGTGGAATGCTGTCCTGATTATAAGACAATTCCTGCTGCACTTGTTGCAAATCATGCACCTTTTGTATGGGGTACTGACGCATACGATGCTGTGCACAACTCCGTTGTGCTTGAAGAACTTTCCGCAATGGCATTGCTCACTCTTTCGCTCAATTCTGATGTTCCGAATATGAGCAAAGAGCTTCTCGACAAGCATTACCTTCGTAAGCATGGTGCAAATGCTTATTACGGACAAAAATAAATTGATAACATATTCTTCATTTGGCTGTTAATCAGCAATTTTTCTTCATCGCAAAAAACTCCGCTTTCATTTAAGAATGCGGAGTTTTTTGTTTGTGTTGTGTTTACTTGATTAAAAAAGCTTCTTTGTTCAGGATATGTTCCCGTTGCAATAGAATTCAATTGCCTTTGACATGAATTCCGCAGTGCCCTCGCCCTGCTTGTCAATATTTGCGCTGAAGCGTTCGTCAGAAACATACATTGCGCCAAGTCCCGCAAGAATTTCCTTTGTGCAGGTGTAGTAATTATCTGTAATGTAATTCTGCCATTTCTTCACAAGTGACTGAGCTTCTGCGCTGTCGGGAGCAAATCCGTCATTTCTGCACTCTGCAAACTCTGACATAAGTGCGGTCATTCCTGCGGTTATGTCGTTCCATTTTTCTTTGGAGTAACCCTTTGTCTTTTCGGCACTTTCCTTGTATGCGTCAGTGCTGCCCCATTTTTCCTTAGCTTCCTTAGCGTATATCTCACGCTGAGTCTCAAATTCGCTGTTATCAAATACGTTCATAGTGAAATTTTCTCCTTTCATTGCACCGTCAAGAGCCATGATAAGCCGTTCAAGACGCTCTTTTTTCAGCGTCAGCAAATGCTTCTGCTCTTTGAGTGCGTTCTGCTTGTCGTAATCGGGAGAGGAAAGAATTGCCTGAATGTCTTTCAGTGGGAAATCCAGCTCACGGTAGAACAAAATCTCCTGCATACGCTCAAGACAGCGCTCATCATAGAAGCGGTAGCCGTTCTGTTCGTCAACAGCGGACGGCTTCAACAGTCCGATTTCATCGTAATAGTGAAGCGTGCGCACGCTTACACCTGTCAGCTTTGCAAATTCTTTTATGTGCATTTTCATATTATCGCCTCCCGTATTTCAGATTATATACTATGACGTAACGTTAAAGTCAATAGGTTTTTGAAAATTATATCATATTTTTTCTTCAAGGGCAAGCGGAGTTGATTTTTTGGTTGGTATGTGCTATAATCAGGATTGAAAAACTCAGAGGAGGCATCGTTATGTGTGGACTGTCATCCAATTAAAATCACAATAATTGGAGGTAAACAATGAACTATACTATAAGAAAAATCCATGAGGACGAATACAAGCTTTTAGATGATTTCATATATGAAGCAATCTTTATTCCCGAGGGCGTTGAATCACCGCCTAAGTCAATTATATATCAGCCAGATTTGCAGGTGTATATCAAGGATTTCGGCACGGAAAAGGATGATATATGCTTTGTTGCGGAAGCTGATGGCAAGGTTGTGGGCGCAGTATGGGTACGTGATATGCAGGATTATGGGCATATCGCTGACGGAGTGCCATCATTTGCAATATCGCTCTATAAGGAATACCGTAATTTTGGAATTGGTACAAAGCTGATGACAACAATGCTTTCGGAGCTTAAGAACCGAGGCTGCAAGAAAACATCACTTGCCGTTCAGAAAGCAAATTACGCGGTAAGAATGTACGAGAAGGTCGGTTTCAGCGTTGTTGATGAAAATGAAGAAGAATATATAATGGTCTGTGAGTTGTAAACAGACGGCAAATGCCTCCCCATTTCATGAGGAGGTATTTTTTATTCTACAATTCTTCCATCGGTGGAAATCGTTACAACACGCCATGGAATAAACTTGCCGCTTGCCTGTAAAGCACGCTTCACTGCGTTTTCAATTCTGCCGCAGCAGGGTACTTCCATTCTTGCAATTGTCACGCTTCTGATGTCGTTGTTTGCAATAATCTGCGTAAGTTTTTCTGCGTAATCCCCCTCATCAAGTTTCGGACAGCCGATAAGTGTGATGTGATTGCGGATAAATTCATTGTGGAAATTGCCATAGGCAAAGGCTGTACAGTCTGCTGCAACGAGCAGGTTTGCATTATCGAAATATGGTGCGTTAATCGGCACAAGCTTAATCTGAACAGGCCATTGCTGAAGCTGGCTTGTTACAGGTGCTGAAAACGCTGGTGCAGGTGCAGCGTCACGTCGGATAGCTTTTGCGTTTGTTCCGGGGCATCCGCAGGGGAGAGTACCGCCGGATTTTGCTTGTTTTGCCGCAAGAACAGCTGCTTCGTTGTATGCAGGTGCTTCACGTTCTTCAAATGTGATTGCGTTGGTGGGGCACGCAGGCAGGCAATCGCCCAATCCGTCACAGTAATCCTCACGGGTGAGCTTTGCTTTTCCGCCAATCATTTCAATTGCGCCTTCGTGGCAGGCTTTTGCACAGAGTCCGCAGCCATTGCATTTTTCTTCATCTATTTTTATGATTTTTCTCAACATGGTAATTGCTCCTTTCATTGTTTGAAAATCCTTGACTTTCTGATATGATTATACTATAATAATTGAAACAAGTCTGTTGTTTTTACAATGGAAATGAGGCTTTTATGAAGAAATATATTCCGATATTAAAAAGAACACAGCTTTTTTCGGGAGTTGGTGAGGAAGAAATAGGGGCAATGCTTAACTGCTTGCAGGCACGGCTTTGCACATATAAAAAAGGGGAGTATGTTCTCCGTCAGGGTGAACATACAGATGCGCTTATGGTGCTTGCCGAGGGTAAGCTTCATATTCAGCGTGACGATTACTGGGGAAACCGCAGTATAATCAATATTGTGAGTTCAGGTGAAATGTTCGGGGAAGCCTATGTTGCTCCCGAAAGCGGTGCGCTGATGAATGATGTGCTTGCGGTAGAGGACAGCTCAGTTATTTTATTTGATGTAAAGCGGATAATTATGGTTTGTCCCACAGCATGCAGATTTCATTCAATGGTAGTTCAGAATTTGTTTTTTGCAATATCCGAGAAGAACAGAAAGCTTGTGCAGAAGCTTACATTCATGTCAAAGCGTACTACCCGTGAAAAGCTTATTGCTTATCTTTCCGAGGAAGCAAAGCTGCATAACAGCAGTGAATTTTCTATCCCTTTCAATCGTCAGCAGCTTGCGGATTATCTTTCGGTTGACCGGAGTGCAATGTCCAACGAGTTGTGTAAAATGCGCGACGAGGGAATGATTGCATTTGAGAAAAACAGATTTTCTCTGTATGATGACGTTGGCATATGACTACTATAGGATTTTATATTTTCAGGAAAAAAATTATTTTACCACTTGACAAATCAGTTTTTGTGTGGTAAGATAACAGTGTTACGTAACGTTGTTATGCAGGAGGTGGCTCATGGCACACGATAAGGAAACCCGTGAAAAGCTTATTGAAAGCGCAAAGGCTGAATTTATGGAAAAGGGCTACAGCAAGGCTTCTCTCCGTTCAATCTGTTCCAATGCAGGAGTTACAACGGGTGCACTGTATTTCTTCTTTGAGGATAAGGCTGACCTTTTCAAAGCAATCGTAGGTAAGCCTGTTGATGGAATTTTTGAAATTCTGCAGGCTCATTTTGATGAGGATGAGGTTATTGTTGCGAGCGCTGCCCCTGATGCTGACCCTGATGAATATATCGACGACCACAGTGAGATTGCACAGCTGCTTATCCATCATATCTACAGCAATTATGACGCTGCAATACTCGTGCTTACAAAATCACAGGGGTCGGAGTACGAAAATATCGTTGACCGCATAGTTGAAATAACCGAAAACAAAAGCATTGAAATGATGGATAAAATTGCCCTGAAAACTGGCAAGAAGAAAAAAACCAACAAGTATATGCTTCATCTTGTAATTCATATTGTGGTTGACTCTTTTGTACAGCTTATTATTCACGAAACTGACGAGAAAAAGGCACTTGCAAACATCAAAAAGGTGTTTAAAATGACAATGCACAACTGGACGGATACTGTCCTTGATTAAAATAAACCGCAGGATTGCGGTTTATTTTACAAACATAACATAACAGCGTTATGTTATGTGAGCTATGTATTTCAAGCCGAAAGGCTTTTTTAAATAACACTGACATAACAGTGTTATGTCATGCAGTTAACAATAAACGGAGGTAATAATTATGTATCTTGAAATCAAAGATGTAAAGAAAAGCTATGGCAATGACTCCAACTACATTCAGGTTTTAAAGGGCGTTACAACGGGACTGGAAAAAGGTCAGATGTGCGTAATTCAGGGCACAAGCGGAAGCGGCAAATCCACACTTCTCAACTGTATAGGTGGTCTTGACGAAATGGACAGCGGCTCGGTAAAGGTTGACGGAAAGGAAATTTTCGGACTTAAGCCTGACGCACTTTCCGACTACCGCCGTGACAATTTAGGTTTTATTTTTCAGTTTTACAACTTAGTGCCGAATCTGACGGTGCGTGAAAATATTCTTGTGTGCGAATACCTTGCTGATAATCCTCTGAACGTTGATGAGCTGCTTGAAACTCTCGGACTTACAGAGCATCAGAACAAGTTCCCGTCACAGCTTTCAGGCGGTCAGCAGCAGAGATGCGCAATTGCACGTGCACTTGTAAAAAATCCGAAACTGCTTTTGTGTGACGAGCCGACTGGTGCGCTGGACAGCAAGACTTCCCGTGACATACTTGTACTGCTTGAAAAAATCAATGAGAAATACGGCACCACAATGCTTATCGTTACTCATAACAACTCCATAAAAAATATGGTGCACAAGGTTATCATTGTCAAGGACGGTCTTGTAAAAAAGGAATATCTCAACGAAACAAGAGTCCCTGCGGCTGAACTGGAGGATTTGTAATGAACAAGGTGCTTAACAAAAGAATAATTCGTGACCTGAAAGCAAACTTTGCACGTTATCTTGCACTTTTGCTGATGATAATTGCAGGTATGTTCATTATCATTGCAATTGTAGGTGCGGCGGAAACAATTATCATGGGCACGCACTCTCTTGTCGCAGAAAACAAGATTGAGGACGGACAGTTCAGCGTGTTTATTCCGCTTACTGAGGAGCAGGAAACGACGTTTTCGGACAGCGGCGTGACAATTGAGAAAATGTTTTCCGCTGATATGAAGATGGAGGACGGCTCAACGCTCCGTCTTATGAAGGTACGTGAGAAAATCAATCTTATTCATCTTGATAACGGTACACTGCCGACAGGAACAGGTGAAGCAGTAATTGAGAAACGTTACAGTGAGGAGCACGGAATTTCTATTGGCGACAGTGTTGAAATCAGCGGTGTAAGTCTTGCTGTAACAGGTATAGGAACCGTACCGGAATATGATATGCCGATAGGGAAATTGTCTGATACAGCTGTTGAAAGCAGTCTGTTCGGGCTTGTATTTGTAACAGCTGAACAGTACGACGAAATTCTTGCGGATAATCCGGTTGTTGAGGAATATTGCTACGCTTATCGCCTTAATGATAAGCTTACTCATGATGAACTGAAAGAGAAAATCAAGGAATTCGAATTTGATTACACAGAGATAGAAGATGAATATTTCCGTGAAATGCTTGACGAAAAACTTGGCAGGAAAGAGGAATTGCAGGAAGGTATTGACAAGCTGAATGAGGGTGCAAAAGGGCTTTCCGAGAGTATTGCTTCGGCAGGCTTTGAGGGCACGGAAATTCACAGAGGTGCTGTTGAATTATACAAAGGCACAACCAGACTCAAGGAAGAAACCGATAAGCTTCTTGATGACGTTTTTAAGGTTGATATTGACAACCTTACTTCATTTATGAAAGCGGAAGATAATCAACGTATTCTTGCCGCTGCCGGTGACCTTGAAATGAACAAGACTATCGGTCTTGCGGCAGGTGTGATAATAATGATTTTGTTCACCTATGTTATCTCAGTTTTTGTAATTCATCAGATTCAGCGGGAAAGCAGTGTTATCGGTGCACTTTATGCTCTTGGTGCAAAGAAAAAAGACCTGATTCGTCACTACATAACCTTGCCGACAATCATCTGCTTCGTCGGCGGACTTATCGGCTCGGCAATCGGCTTCAGCCGTTTTGGTATTGAGTGGCAGATGTCTGACAGCTACAACTATTTTTCCATTCCTGCAATGTCACCTGCATATCCGCTTTATCTGATTGTTTATGCGGTTGTAATGCCGCCTGTGATTTCGGTAATTGTAAACTATATTGTAATCAGCAAGCGTCTTTCAAGAACAGCCCTGTCCCTTATCAGAAACGAACAGAAGATTTCCCACCGCAGTAAAATCAATCTTGGCAATATGGGATTTATACGTCGTTTTCAGATTCGCCAGATGCTTCGTGAAGCAAGAACAGGTGTTACGGTTGTTTTCGGTATGTTTATTTGTATGCTTGTGTTTATGCTTGGTATGAACTGTTATGTTCTTTGCAACAATATCAAGGTTGAAAACGCAGAGGATACAAAGTACAGCTATATGTACACTCTTAAATATCCTGAGAAAACAGCTCCTGAGAATGCTGAGGCTTGCTACATGGAAAGCCTTTCGAAAACAAATATGGGTTATACTCTTGATGTAAACATCATTGGTATTGACAGCGATAACAAGTACTATTCCGCAAAACCGAAAAAGGGTAGAAACCGCATTATCGCTGCTTCCTCTACAGCAGAGAAATACAGTCTTTCAGTTGGTGACAAGCTTATTTTAAGCGACACGGCAAACGATATGGACTACGCATTTACTGTTGACGGAATTGCAGAATATTCGGTAGGACTTTCCGTGTTTATGGATATTGACAGTATGCGTGAGCTTTTCGGCAGGGACGAGGATTACTACAATATGCTTTTATCTGACAAAAAGCTTGATATTGATGAGGGCAGAGTTTATTCTGTTACAACAAAGGCTGACATTGAACAATCCTCTGCAATTTTTGTTGATATGATGAAGGGAATGTTCACGATGATGATTTCAATGTCGATAATCATTTTCTGCGTGGTAATGTATCTGATGATGAATGTAATGATTGACCGCGCATCATTCGGTATTTCCCTTGTGAAGATTTTCGGTTTCCGCACAAGTGAAATCCGTAAGCTTTATCTTAACGGAAATGCAGTTACGATTGCAATCGGTGCAGTCGTGACCATACCGGTTGCAAAGGTTATTATGAATTCGATGTATCCGTATCTTATTGCGAATACAGCCTGCGGAATGAATTTGTCATTCCCGTGGTATCTGTATGCTCTGATTTTCGGTGGAATTATGTTTTTCTACCTTGTTATCAGCACTGTTTTAGTCGTCAAGCTGAAGAAAATCACACCTGCCGAGGTGCTGAAAAACAGAGAGTGAAAAGCTGCATCAAAATTGCAGGTGCATAAGAAAAAATACCCACACAGCGTAAAAACTGTGTGGGTAATATGTTTTGCACAAGAATATCTTATCTGAAATTTTCGCGTGTAAAGGAATGCTTTGTTTCGTAATCCCTGTCAAGGCAGATGTCAAAGGTGAATTCGTCAAGGTTGTATACGCATGACCATTCGGTACAGAATTTTTTCTTGTCCATGCTTGCGTCAGAGATGACTGTCATAGCTTCATCAGCGGTAAGAACACCATTCTTATCGGCAAGCCATTTCTTGATTGTATCATATCTGTTGCACTGCCATTCGGGGTCATAGAATTCGTTGCTGCTCATTACATCATTTGTGCAGGCGGTATCCTCAACAACAAAGGTTTCGGTGTCTGTCCATTCAATAATTACCGATTTGCCTGTCTTGTCTGTAATGAACAGGTGATACGAGCAGTCGAGGAAGGAGTGAATATCGTAGCTTTCAAGAAAAGCAATTGCTTCGTCAACGGTTGCGCAGTTGTCAAGAATTCCTCTTATTGCAGCAAATATGAGCAGGTCGGATTTGCCGTTATCCTGATGAAGTTCGTCAATGTCAAGCTGTAGAATTCCTGTGCCCAAGCCTGCTTCGTTGATACCGTCCATAGTAACATATGGTGCGGCAAGCATGAGTGCTTTCGCAGGGAAGGAATTTCCGTCAAGACCATTTTTTGTTCCGATGTCAAAGAAGGTAAGGTCGGTTACGCCGTAAGAAGCGTAGCCGTCTTTCGGCTCAGTGTAGAATATAAGGACGTCGGTTTCTTCGTAATCGAAGTTTCTGCCGAAAAGGCGCTGTCCCTCGGGAGTTGCGGCAGTAAAGGCTGAACAGCCGAAATTGCTTGTGTCAAATTCTATTGGCAAGCCGAAGAAATGCTCATTTACCGTCCATTCGATAAACTCATCAATTGTGCTGATATCAGCGTTGATGAACTTTTCGCATTTGTAATCGTAGTGACAGGTCATTTTATAGAAGCCGTCGGAAACTTCCGTTACAGATGCCATTGTTCTGAATTTTCCAATAAGGATAATAGCGAGAATTATTACGGCAAGTATAATTATAACTGCAAGGACAATCAGAAATTTCTTGCCGAAAAGGATTGTGAGAGCTGTCAAGAGGGCAACCACCATAACTGCACAGCCAATCCATATGTACAACCTGCCGTTTGTGTCCGCTACAACTTCAATATAGTAGGGGGAAATATTTGTATAGCTTTCATCAATGGCTTCCTCGTTGATTATGCCCTCGGTATCGCCGTAAATCTCTTTCAGGTAGTTGTAATAATCGGTAATGCCGCCTGACAATATCTGGGTGATATCATCATTGCTTTTGCGTACGGTGCCGCTGAAGGTGAACGGCGTGTCTTCGCTGTATTCGCCCGTACTCATTGCCTGTTCATATACACTGAGAACACTTTTCGGCACGTCAAAGCCCATTACCATCAGGGAGTCGTCCCTCTCGCTGCCGACTGCCAGCGTATCAGAATCGTCAGTATTGGTGCTGTATATCCACATAAGGAAAAGTGAACCGTTTTCCGTATCGTCGGTATACATAATATCGCTGTATACACTGGCTGTAAAGGTTTTTCCCACGTCCTCGTCGGTAATATTGAACGGGTCAAACTCAGGGTAGGTCTGCACGGCACCGCTGTCCATGCTTGCACCGATAATTGCCGTGATACAGCCTGCTAAAAATATTACAGCCGAAATAACAAGTGGAATGATTTTCTGTTTGGTTTTCATTTCGTCACGCTCCTTTTGACTTATATAGTATAACATAATCTGACAGTTTCGGTCAATGGTTTATATGTTTGGATATATTGTCATAAAAAATAAAATAATTTGGTGTTTTAAATAAATTTATTAAAATTTATGATATTTATTTAACAATACATTGACAAAGATTTATTGATATGTTACAATGAATTATATAAAAAAACGTATAGTACTGTAAAAAACATAAAATCATAAGCGAATAATATGACATGATAAAACCATATCCGAACCTGAAAGCCTGTATGTCATACACAGGCTTTTTATTTATATAAAAATATAAAAAAGAAAGGATGAAACAAATTGAAAGAGATTATTGTTGTTAACCCCGACAAATGTGTAGGTTGTAATGCCTGCGTAAGAAACTGTCCCGCTCAGGAAGCAAATATTACAATTATGAAGAATGATGGGAATTTTGTGACCACTGTAAACCCTGACAAATGTATTTGCTGCGGAGAATGTGTAAGAAGCTGTACTCACGGTGCGCGTGACTACAATGATGACACTATTGAATTTATCAACTACATCAAGACCAAGGAGGCTGCATTGCTTGTTACGCCTGCTATAAAGGCTGCATATCCAAGTCAGTGGAAAGCTATTCTTGACTGGTTCAGACGGAAAAATGTCCGTATTTATGATGTTTCCTACGGTGCTGATATCTGTACATGGGCTCATCTGAGGGCAATTGAAAGGAAAGAGGTCGGCAATGTCATTACACAGCCATGTGCTGCTATTGTAAACTTCATTGAAATCTATGAACCTGACTTACTTAAAAATCTGTCCCCTATTCACAGTCCTATTATGTGCGAAGCAGTTTATCTCAAGGATTATCTGCGTGTTACAGTTCCGCTTGCTGTATTATCACCATGTATTGCAAAGAAAACGGAATTTGAAAGAACAGGCTATATTTCATATAACGTTACTTTCAAAAAGCTGATGGAGTATTTTGATGAAAACAATATCAATATACCTATGACTTCATACACCAATGGCATTGATTATGACTTTGATGATCAGCAGGGTCAGGTGGGTGCAATATATCCTCGTCCGGGTGGTTTAAGAGATAATTTATGGCTGCATAACCCTGATATCAATATCACAACCTCTGAGGGTGTGCACAAGGTTTATCCGGAGCTCAGAATGTATGCTCAGATGCCTGAATTCAAGCATCCTGAAGTATTTGACGTTCTTTCCTGTGAATTCGGCTGTAACATCGGTCCTGGTACAGGTACAAATCAGACAATATTTGATATAATGCACTCCATGTCGGTTGTTGAAAAGACATCAAAGCAGAAAAGAAAGACCAAGCTGTTTGATGCAAGTCATGATAAGCTGTTCAAAAAGTTTGATGAAACCTTGAACCCTACCCGTTTTGTAAGAGATTACAGACCAAGGGCTGTAACTCCTGAGCCAACAGCAGTTGAACTTGATGAAGTGTTCAGCTCAATGGGCAAGACCACAATCGAATCAAGAAATTACAACTGTCATGCATGTGGCTATGCATCATGCCGTGATATGGCTACTGCTATTCACAGAGGACTTAACGTGCCTGACAACTGTATTGTATACGCTAAGAGCACGCTTCACAACAAGCATGACACAGTATTTATGATGGCAAACAAGTGCCGTGAATTTTCTGACAATCTGGTTCAGGATATCGATACAATCATCAAGAACATTTCGGCTATCAATGAAGCGTCAACGGTGACAAGCGATAAGAGCAATATTGTTCGTGAGCTGCTTTCAAAGCTTGTTCTTTTCTGTGATGCCAATAAGCATGACATCAACGAGGAAGCTATCGAACGCATTATCATGATGCTGCAGACAGTAATCGGTGCATTCAAGCATCTTGACAACAGCATTGCAATTACCAACGAGAGCTCTGTACGTATTGATAATTCGGTTTCCGAACTTACAAGACTGGTTGAAGAGCTGAATGTAATGCTTCACGAAACCACAAATATTGACAAATACTGATACGATTTTTTAGAATTGAACAGCGGATACATTTTGTATCCGCTGTTTTTATTTGTATAAAAAAGCCGTACTCTATCGAGTACGGCTTGATACTATACATTTTAGCCTCTGCTGTTGAAGATGTCAAACAGTTCAGAATATTCATTGATTGCAGAAGATGGCTTAGGTACATCTGCACCTGCTTCACCGATTTCTGCCTTTGGCTCGTCAGCCTTGATAACTGTACCGCCCTCCATATTCTTGAAACCGGAAGCAATAACAGTAAGGTTGATTTCGTCCTGCATATTTTCATCGAAGCTTGCACCGAAGATGAGTTCAACATCAGGGTCAGCAGCCTCTGTGATAAGTTTTGTAGCTGTGTCGATATCTGTGGAAAGAGCATCTTCGGACATAACAATGTTAACAAGAAGTCTTGTAGCGCCGCTGATAGATGTTTCGAGAAGCGGGCTTGTGATAACAGCGTTTGCAGCCTCGGCAGCCTTATCCTTGCCTGAACCGTGACCGATAGCCATGTGAGCATAGCCTGCGTTCTTCATTGTTGTTTCAACGGCAGCAAAGTCAAGGTTGATGAAGCCGTCAACTGTGATAAGTTCAGCAATTGACTTTACACCAGTCTTGAGGATATTATCAGCAAGAGAGAAGCTTTCCTTCATTGTGAGTGGTTTTTCATTTGTGGAGATAAGACGTTCGTTAGGGATAACAACGAGGGAGTCAACGTGCTTCATAAGTTCGCCGATACCGCGTTCAGCCTGAATCATCTTAGCCTTCTGCTCAAAGTTGAAAGGCTTTGTTACAACAGCAACAGTAAGGATATCCATTTCCTTTGCTACCTCAGCAACAACAGGAGCTGCACCTGTACCTGTACCGCCGCCCATACCTGCTGCGATAAATACCATAGTTGCGCCCTTGAGAGCAGCAGCGATTTCGTCACGGTTTTCCTGAGCGGAACGTTCGCCGATTTCAGGCTTGTTGCCTGCACCTCTGCCTCGTGTAAGCTTTTCGCCGATCTGAACCTTAGTGGAAGCCTTGGAGGAACGGAGAGCAGCTGCATCAGTATTTACAGCAACAAATTCTACATCGAAAATACCCTCGGTAGCCATGCAGTTGAGCGCGTTACCGCCGCCGCCGCCGACACCTACAACTTTTATATTAATATCTGAATAGATTTCTTCATTATCTATAGCAAAACCCATTTAAAACGTCCTCCTATTTAAATTTCTGTAACAGAAAATAATTATCACATATACAACAATTATTTTAACATACTTTGTTTTATTTTTCAAGGGGTTTACAAAAAAAACATTGATTTTAGAAAAATTTTCTTAATGATTATTCGAAATTGAGTCTGGTGCTTGTAACATTTTCAGAAACGGTTTCCTCGGTTTCTGTTTCGGGGATTGTGGTTTCTGAAGCTCCTGAGGTTTCCATATTCATTTCAAAGGTCTGTTCAATCTGGGCAAGGTCGTCGTTGCTCAGGAACTGTGCACCGTTGTCGAGCATTTTCAGCACGCCCTCTGCGTCGGAAGAAATTTTTGATGTAAGGATTTCCTCAGCAAGTCTGAATTTATAGTCGATGTCCGCAGCGGACTTGATTTCGATTGTAATTCTGTCCTCATAAAGACAGCTGATATTGAGTCTGTCGGTAACGTCAAAGCTGGTGATTTTCGAGGCAAAGCCGCTGTCCGCACGCTTCATCAGCTCGTAAATAACCTCTGTTTTATCTTCATCTGCAGAGGCAAATGTCATTCCGACATGTATATCCTCGGCAGGTTCAGCACCTATAAAAACGAGTGTATCCTCCATTGGTTCTTCCGAAGCACAGAGAATTTTACCTGATTCGCTTACAATCAGGTAACCGTCCTCAGTCTGAAGGCTTGCGGTTTCCACGCAGGGGACTATAAGGATTTCTACAGACGAGGGAAGCTTGCGTGTGATTGTTGCCTCCTCGATGTATATAAGCTGTGAGGTAATAGCCTTTTCGGCTTTACCCATGTTTTTGCGTATCATATTGTCGCCGCCCTTTATTCCGCTTGCGGCAATAATTTCATCGGCTGAGTAGATTGATGAACCGATGATATCAGCAGTTTCGATGTTGAAGAAAACAGTTACTGAAAGAACGGCAAAAATGACAAGAACAATAAAGGCAATAAGGCTGTAATGAAGCGACATATTACCTCGTCGTCTGCGGTTGTTCTGCATTTTCTGTTCCTCCTTTTCAAATCCTTTTTATATCTGCGCCGACTGATGTCAGTACGGCTTCTATTTCCTCGTAGCCTCTGTCAATATGATGCACGGCTGAAATTTCGCTTGTTCCCTCAGCAGCAAGCGCCGCCGTAACAAGTCCTGCTCCGCCTCTCAGGTCGGGAGCTTCGGTTTTTACTCCGTAAAGCCGCTGTACACCGTCAATTACGGCAACCTTTCCCTCAACGAGAATGTCTGCACCCATTCGGGTCAGACCTCCTACATGCTTGTAGCGGTTTTCAAAGATATTTTCAACAAAAACCGACGTGCCCCTTGCCTTGCACAATGCCGCCATGACAAATGCCTGAGCGTCGGTAGGAAAGCCCGGATAAACCATCGTCCTTATCGGAGCAACAGCATGGAGAGGGTGTTTTGCGCTGAAAAAAATCCTGTCGTCGACCGTGTGCACAAGGCACCCCATCTGCTCAAAAACGGGAAGTATGCTTTCCATGTCTGAGGGACGGCAGTTGCTGACAATCATTTCTCCGCCCGTTGAAGCCGCGCAGGCAAGATATGTTGCGCAGGCAATCCTGTCGGGCATTACTGTATATTCGCAGCCGTGAAGTTTTTTCACGCCGTTTATGGTAATCTTGCTTCCGCCTGCGCCGTGAATTCTTGCGCCGCAGCTGTTGAGAAATTCTGCAAGGTCAATGATTTCAGGTTCGCGCGCGGCATTGCTGATAACAGTTGTACCTTCTGCAAGGACAGCCGCAAGAATGATGTTTTCTGTTGCGCCTACAGAGGGAAATGAAAGAGCGATTTTTGCTCCTGTAAGTCCCTTTTCCGCCGAGCAGTCAAGTTCGCCGTATTCCTCCTTGATATGTACACCCATTTTCCGCAGTGCAGAGATATGAATATCAATAGGACGCGGGCCAAGGTCACAGCCTCCCGGGAGGGAAAGTCTGCAGCGCTTTGTTCTTCCCAGCACAGCGCCCAGAAAAAAGATTGACGAGCGCATTTCACGCATAAGCTCCTCCGAAACAGCGGAGCAGGATATATTTTCCGAATTTATTACTGCGGAATTGCCGTCAAAGCAAGCTTTGCAGCCAAGATATGTAAGTATACGCATTGCGGAGTAAACGTCCGAAATTTTCGGACAATTGTGGAGCACGATCCTTTCGCCGCACAGCACCGCCGCCGCCATAATCGGCAGCGCCGCATTCTTTGCTCCCTGAATGCGGATTTCGCCATTAAGTCTTTTTCCGCCGTTTATAATAAGCTTCTGCATACAAGCAGCTCCCTTACCGTTTTTTATTATCTTATGCGTTAAGGGAGTTTTGGTGCAGAAAGAGATTATTCCTTGTCAATAAGACGCTTTATAACAGCGTAAATTCTGTCGGGAGTATCATTTACATAGGTTTCAGCGGCACGCTTTGCAAGAGCGTCCAGTTTTTCGGGATTGTCTATGAATTCCTTTACCTTTTCAATAAGCTTTTCGTCGGAAAGGTCCTTTTCCTCAATAACAACCGCTGCACCTGCACGACCTAAAACCATAGCATTGTGATACTGATGATTTGCGGTTACGTTAGGGGACGGAATAAGAATTGAAGCACGTCCCATAGCCTGAAGCTCTGAAATTGTTGAAGCACCGCTTCTGCATATTATAAGGTCAGCAGCTGCAAGGCAGACATCCATATTGTGTATGTATTCGCTTACCATAAGGCTGTCGTCGTTTTCGTAGTCAATACCTGCATCAGCAAGATTTTTCGGGAGAGTATCCTTACCCATTTTGCCGTATCCGTGAATGTGGTTGACAGGAATATTTTCAGCCTTTTCCCACTTGATAAGAGCTTCTGCGCCATTGTTTATTGCACCTGCACCGAGGCTGCCGCCGAAGCTGAAAATACAGAGTTTGTTATCAAGTCCGAGTTTTTTCTTTGCTTCGCTTCGGGTAAGTCCGTCAGTGGAAAATCCTGCTCTTACAGGAAGTCCCGTTACGGTGTATTTTGCACAGGCATCAAGGTGCTGAGCCGCTTCCTCAACAGTAAGCATAACCTCATTTACCTTTTTTGCAAGGAGTCTGTTTGTAATTCCGGGGAAAGCATTCTGCTCGTGGATAGCTGTGGGAATGCCCATCTGGACAGCCTTTGCGAGGATAGGATAGCTTACATAACCGCCCGTGCCGATAACAACATCAGGCTTGAAATCGGAGATGATTTTCTTTGCACGGCTTCCCGACATTGCGAGATAGCTTGCCGCTTTTACGTTGCGGATAATGTTTTCGGGATTGATTTTTCTCTGAAAGCCGCTTACCTTGATAGGTGCAAAATTGTAGCCTGCTTTCGGAATAAGAGTAGCCTCCATACCGTTTGGAGTTCCCGCAAAAAGAAACTCAGCGTCGGGGTGATGCTGCTTTATGATTGAGGCAATAGCAAGAGCAGGGTTGATGTGTCCGCCCGTGCCGCCGCCTGCCAGCAGAACTTTAAGCATATATAAACATTCCTTTCGAATATCAATTTACGTTTCAATAATGGATTGGCGCGAGATGTTTAGAACAATTCCCATCTGCACAAGCTGCATGATAAGCGCCGTGCCGCCGTAGCTGAAAAACGGCAGGGATACACCTGTATTCGGAATAGTGTTCGTTACAACGGCAATATTCAGAAGTGCCTGAAGACCGATTTGCACGGTAAGTCCGAGGGCAATCATCATGCCGTATTTGTCAGGTGCTTTGGAAGCGATGTGCATGCCTCTGAAAATCAGGAGCAGGAACAGAATGATAACCATAAGCGCACCCACGAAGCCAAGTTCCTCGCAGACTACTGCGAAAACGAAGTCGTTCTTTGCTTCGGGGAGGTAAAGGAATTTCTGACGGGAGTTGCCAAGACCAAGACCGAAAAATCCGCCTGAGCCGATTGCAATAAGGCTGTTTCGGGTCTGCCATGTGTCGTCGAGAGCGTCCTTGTTGAACGGGTCAAGCCATGAAACAAAACGCTTTTCGAAGTAGCTGAAGCCCTTTGTTTCGGCGAGGTAGAATACAACACCTGCCACAACTACAATTCCGACGATTGCCACGCCAAGCAGGTGGGTAAATCTTGAACCGCCTACAAACATCATGATAAGACCGATTGCGCAGATAATGATTGTACCTGAAAGGTGAGGCTGCAAAAGCATCAGCGCAGCTACAATCCCGAGCACTGCCATAAACGGGACAATACCGAACTTGAAATATTTCATTTTTGAGTAATTTACAGAAATAATGTATGCAAACAGAAGCACTATAGCAAGCTTCATAAGCTCAGACGGCTGGAATGACGGGAGAGGTCCGAATTTTACCCAGCGGTTTGAGTAGTTGTGAGGGTCGGCAAATGGACCCGCAAGGCAGAGTATAAGCAGTACAATACAGAAAGCGAAAAAGCCGTATGCGATAATCGGCTTTCTCAGCCAGTGGTAGTCAAAGAATGAGGCAAAAAACATGCCTACAAGACCGATACCTGCCATTATGAGCTGATTCTGAACGTAGTCCGTTCCTGTTCCGCCCTCGGCAATTGCCCAGGCATAGCCTGCGGAAAACATCATGATAATTCCCATAACAAGGAGAATCATTACAATAAGCAGAAACGGGTAGTCAATAGGTCCGACCGCAAGCTTTTCGGTGTAGCCCTTTGAGGTTCCGTCGGCATTCAGTTTTTTCTTCTTTGCACGTTTCTTGCCGTTCGGAACAGCGTTTGACGCACTTGCCATTGAAATTCTCCTTTCTTGAAATTACCGTGTATATATCGGATTAAAGGTTATAGATAAGAATAGCTGCAATTCCTGCAAGAAGCGCAACGCAGGAAAAGGTTATAACAATTTTGTATTCGGAAAAACCGCTGAGTTCAAAGTGGTGGTGGATAGGTGACATCTTGAAAAGACGCTTGCCCTTTGTAGCTTTGAAGTAAAGCACCTGAATAACAACGGAAAGTGCCTCAATGATGTATACAATTGCAACGAGTGCAAGGAGCAGGTGCTGATGTGTAACAAACCCGAGCGCACATACAGCACCGCCGAGGAACATTGAGCCTGTGTCGCCCATGAATACCTTGGCAGGGTGCAGATTCCACACAAGGAAGCCAAGACAGCCGCCTGCAAGAGCCATGCCGAAAATGGAGTATTCCCAGATACCCATTGAAGCGCAGAGCATTACAAAGGAAAGACCTGTGATAACCGTTACCGAGCCGCAGAGTCCGTCAATGCCGTCTGTGAGGTTTACAGCATTGGTAAGGAAAACAAGGTACAGAAGCATGATTACATAGTAGAAAATGCCGAAATCAATGTCACCGAAGAACGGGAACGTAATTTTTGTGGAGGTGTCACCAAGAAGATAGAGTGCTGCAAGAAAAGCCGCACTGATAGTAAACTGCATAACCATTTTCTGCTTTGCTTTAAGACCGAGATTCTGTTTTTTTACAGCCTTTGTGTAGTCGTCAATAAAGCCGATACCTGCGTTGAGAAGTGCAAATGCAAAGCCTGCAAGAAGTCTGTAAAGCCCCGTATTGTCGGGAATAACTGTAGGGTCGGCATTTCTGAAGCGGTAAATTGCATAGCCGACAGCTATAGCAACCGTCGTGCCGATAATGAACATAAAGCCGCCCATCATCGGAGTGCCTTGTTTATCCTTGTGCCACTTTGGGCCATCCTCATAAATAGTCTGTCCGAAATGGAGCTTTTTAAGCAATGGAATGAGAAATTTTCCCGTTATGGCAGAAACGGCAAAAGCAATCAGTGCAACAATTAAATTAATCCAGAATGGCATAAACAATCCTCCGATTAGGGAAAAGCTGGTTGAAGTGTATTTTCTCAGCAATCCTTGTAAAATTCTTCAATAATCTCTTCAAAGTGCATGCCCCTGCTTGCCTTGAAAAGAACAATATCATTTGGTCTGAACTTGTATTTCATAAAATTGAGTATAATCTTTTTATCCTCGGAATGGGCAGGGTGAAGACCAAGCTCGTCAGCACGGTCAGCCATGTGCTTTGCGTTTTTGCCGTAGCAGACAAGAACGTCAATACCCTTTTTAGCGGCATATTCTCCGACATTTGCATGAAGCTCGGGAGCTTTTTCTCCAAGCTCAAGCATATCTCCAAGCACGGCAATACGGCGTCCCTCGTCCTTAGGTTTCATTTCGCAGAGTACGTCGATAGCCGCTTCCATTGAAGCAGGAGAAGCGTTGTAGCAGTCAACAATAATTGTCTGCTCACCGCGCTTGACAATGTGCTGGCGCAGGGAGTCAGGCTGGTAGCCTGTAAGCATTTCTGCCGCAGAAACAGGGTCACAGCCTGCCTTTACGGCAACAGCAATTGCCGCAAGAGCATTGTAGATATTGTGCTTGCCGAGGCAGAAAAGAGTTACGTCGCAGATGATTTCACCGCCGCGTACAACATTGAAGTGCATACGGTCAGGTTTTGTGACAATATCAGTTGCACGGTAATCTGCGTTTTCCGAGTCAATACCGTAGGTAATAATCTCACGGTAGCCGTCGTACTCCTCTTTAAGGGGAGCAAGCATAGGGTCATCGCAGTTTACCACAAGGGGAGCATTTCTGTCAGCGCCCTTGAGAATTTCAAGCTTTGCTTCAAGGATACCCTCCTGAGAGCCAAGGTTTTCGATATGTGAGAAGCCGATATTCGTGATAACGCAGATGTTCGGGTGAGAAGCCCTTGAAAGGCGTTCAATTTCACCGAAATGGTTCATTCCCATCTCGAAAACAGCCGCAGTGCAAGTGTGGTTAAGCTTGAACACCATAAACGGCAGACCGATTTCGTTATTGTGATTTCCTGCGGTTTTGTGTACGCCGTGTTCGCAGGAAAGAGCAAGGGCAATCATTTCCTTTGTAGTAGTCTTGCCGACGCTGCCTGTTACGCCGACAACAACGGGCTTGAACTTGTTGCGGAAATATCTTGAAAGGTCAAGAAGTGCCTTTCGTGTGCTTTTTACGATAATGCTTGGCACGTCGGGGATTGTGCGTTCGGTTATTGCGCATACAGCACCCTGTTCAACTGCCTGTTTTGCAAAATCGTGACCGTCAAATCGTTCGCCCTTGATTGCGACGAAAACACCGCCGGGAATAACATTTCTTGTATCCGAGAAAAGCGAGGACATGGCAACGCTTCTGTCATAGCTTCTGATAGCGCTTGGCTTACCGCCTGTAACGTCCATGATTTCGTTTATGGTAACCATTTCGGGCATGGTAGGGTCAAAGCGTTTTCTTGTGTAGCTGTGCATAACCTCTCGTACGATTTCACGCTCGTCGAAATGGATATGAACGTTGTCCTTCAAAATCTGGTAATCCTCGTGCCCCTTGCCTGCAAGTACGATAATATCGCCCTTTTCAGCAATTGTTACCGCACGTCTGATAGCCGCCTTTCGGTCGGTAATTCTGATATATGGCTTGGTAAAATTCAGTCCTGCGATAATATCGTCAATAATTGCTTCGGGGTCTTCGTTACGGGGATTGTCTGATGTAATAACAAGCAGGTCAGCAAACTTTTCCGCCGCCTTGGCCATAAGCGGACGCTTTGTCCTGTCACGGTCGCCGCCGCAGCCGAAAAGGCAGATAAGACGTCCCTTGCAGTTTTCCTTGATGTTGGGGAGCATATTTTCCAGTGCGTCAGGGGAGTGGGCATAGTCACAGATTACAAGGAAGTCCTTGCCTGTCGGGATAAATTCACAGCGTCCCTTTACCCCGCTGAAAACGGAAAGGGCATTGGAAATAGCATTGATGTTAAGATTAAGCTTGATAGCCGCAGCGATAGCCTGAACAGCATTGAGAACGTTGTAGCTGCCAATCATATTCAAGTGGAACGGGTGATTTTTGTTTGCGGTTGTAACCCAGAACTTTGTCACACCGTCTGTAAAATGAATTCTGCTGCCTGTGATATCGGCTTTCTGGCCGCTGATTGAACAGGAAATACACTCCAGTCCACGTTCCTTCATTTCATCATAAAGGCGCAGACCGTACTTGTCGTCAATGTTGATGATTGCGGTTTCACAGTGGTCGGTGAAAAGCTTTCTCTTTGCTTCATAGTAGCTTTCCATGTTTCCGTGATAATCAAGATGGTCCTGAGTGAGATTGGTGAAAATACCGATGCGGAACATAGCAGGACCTATGCGGTTCTGTTCAAGAGCAAAGGAGGAAACCTCCATTACAACGCAGTCACAGCCGCTTTTTGCCATTTCATAGAAAAGCTTGTAAAGCTCATAAACACGTGGAGTTGTAGGGGTTGAACCGTCAGTTTCGACAGGCTTGCCGTTTATAAGCGCACCTGTTGTTCCGATAAAGCCGACACGGTGACCCTTTGAAGCAAGAATTTCCTTTATCATAGTGGCAAGTGTAGTCTTGCCGTTTGTGCCTGTAACGCCGATAAGCTTCATGCGTCGTTCGGGGTGGTTGAACCATATTGCACAGAGGTGACCGTAGAAAATACGTGAGTTGCTGACGATGATCTGATTTTCAATGCCCAGATCTTCTTCGGTAACAACGCAAAGTGCGCCCTTGTCGAGCATTTCCTCAGCAAAGTCATGACCGTCAAATCGTGTTCCTCTTACACAAACGAAAATATAGCCTTCCTGCACTTCGTTCGTGTTATCGGTGATTCCCTCAACAACGGTAAGCATGTTTTGTATTTTTGTCTGAACGGGCATAACCTTTTTAGCTTCTTCAATAAGTTCATCAAGTCTCATTTATTTCAACTCCTCTGTGAAAATTTCATCTGCAATTCAATTTGGATTGCCATGCAAACTCCGATGTTTTCCGCAATGCGAAAAAAACTCGGAAACAAACCGCTTTGCGGTTTGTTTTTTTATCCTTCGTCTTTGATAATGAATGTAACTTCGATAATCGTGCCCTTAGGAACAATGTTGCCCTCAGCGTAATTCTGACTGTATGCAACAGCGCCCGAGTGGTTTGCCGCACCGTCACCGACCATAAAGTTAAGGTCAGCGTTGGTAAGAATAGCGTTAACGTCGGAAACACCGTATCCGATAACGTTCGGCACTTCAGTATATTCCGTTTCGTAGTTTTCTTCGGTGTAAAGGACAACCTTGCCGTTTCTCGGCACGGCTTCCTGCATCTTCGGAACCTGAGCGATAACTTTTTCACCCTTGCCGATTATAGTAACCTGCAGGCTGAGTGCTTCAAGGGTTTCCTTGGCGATGCTTACAGACTCGCCCTCAACGGACGGAAGTGTAACGCCGAGTGCTTTGAGTTCTTCCTCTGTGTATTCGGGGTAGTAGCCGAGATGCGGCAATGCTTCTTTAAGCACGTTTACAACCGCAGGAACAGCAACAACGCTTCCGTAGTACATAAGTGAGCCGTTCTGGTCGCGTGCTGTAGGCTCGTCAACCATAACAAGCATAATGATTTCGGGGTCGTCAGCAGGCGCAAAAGCACAGTAGGACGAAACATAAAGATTTTCGTTGCCTGTTTCGTTGGTCTTGTCGATTTTCTGGGAAGTACCAGACTTACCGCCGATAGCGTAGCCCTTGATGTAAGCGTTTGAGCCGCCCTTATTGTTTACAACGTCTTCAAGCACCTGACGCATCTGCGCAGAGGTTTCCTCGGAGATAACCTGTCGCTTGATTGACGGCTGGGTTGTCTTGATTACGTTACCGTTAGTATCAACGATTTTTTCCACAACATACGGAGTAACCAGATAACCGCCGTTTACAACTGCCGCATATGCTGTAATCATCTGGAGCGGAGTAATCTTGTTTGTCTGACCGAATGAACTTGAAGCAAGCTCAACGGGACCCTTTTCGCTTGTATTTACATAAATACTTGAAGCTTCACCGGGCAGGTCGATACCTGTCGGCTCGGTAAAGCCGTAAGCCTTGAAATATTCGTAGAATTTGTTTTTTCCGAGAGCCTGACCAATCTGAATAAAAGCCGGGTTACAGGAGTTGGTCATTGCTGTTGTAAAGTCCTGCGTGCCGTGGGAATATGAAGACCAGCAGTGCATTTCTCTGTCAGCAACAATCATGACACGTCCGCAGTCGAATGATGAGTTCAGCGAAATTGCACGTTCTTCGAGTGCCGCAGAGCCTGTGATAACCTTGAATACGGAGCCGGGGAAGTAAAGTTCGGTAATAGCCTTGTTCTTCCACTGCTGCTCACGGAGTGCCGCATATGTAGTGTTGTATTCCTCCTCGTCGGTAATTCCCGAAAGGATTGCCAGGTCCTTGTCGCTGAAAATTGAGTTCTTGTCGTTCAGGTCAAAGCCCGGGGTACTTGCCATAGCAAGGATTTCGCCTGTATTTACGTTCATCATGATAGCGCAGGCACGGTTGTCAACGTCGTGCGCTTCAACCTGCTGTTCAAGGTATTTTTCAACCATGTGCTGCAGGTTTGTGTCAATGGTGAGATAAATTGAGTTGCCGTCCTGAGCGTTGTAAATCTTGTCATTCTTATAAGGCATTTCATTGCCGTTTGCGTCGGTAGCGGTAATGATTTTTCCGTCAACGCCCTTGAGGTATTCGTTGTAATAGGACTCAACGCCGTAAACACCGTCACCGTCAAAGTTTGTAAAGCCGATTACCGCCGCCGCAAGTGAGCCCTGAGGGTAATAGCGCTTTGTATCAAGCTCTGTATAGATGATATCACCGAGTTTTTCTTCTTCGGCACGGGCAATAATCCTGTCCGCAACAGGCTTTTCGATTGATTTTGCAATCAGTGCCCACTGACTGTTTGCAGCATTTTCAGTGAGCTTTTTCACAGCAAAAGCATAATTTACTTCGCCGCCGATTTCCTCGGAGAGAATTTTTGCCGCCGTGTCAAGCATACGCTCGGACTCCGGTGTAACATCAGCAGGTGCCGAAGATTTGGCTTCCTTTTGCTGTTGCTGATAAATACGGTTAGGATTTACGCAGATTGAGTAAACCGTTGCCGACTGAGCGAGAATTTTTCCGTTTGTATCGTAAATGCTGCCGCGGTGAGCCTTGACAACAGTGCTGCCGAACTGGTTTTCGTTTGCAAGTGTCTGATACTTGTTATTGTCAGTAATGGAGGTCTTGAACAGATTGACAAGAATCCACGCTGTAAACGCAAGAAATAATATGATAACAAGAGTGAGATTCTTTCTCATTTTGTTGGTTGGCTGGTATGACAAGGCATTTTTCTCCTTTCGGCAAAATTCGGGACAACTATCTTTTTAAGCAAAATTCGGGCTGCAACGGGAGATTATCTCCTGATATGCAACCCTTATTTATACTATTTCATCAACCTCTGAGATATTCCACAAAATCATCAAAAGCGTTCTTGATTCTTACAAAAACATTATCGTTGTTTTCGGGAATATCAACAACATTTCCGTTTGAAATGCTGACATATTCAATCTGGGATTTATCCAGCTTCTGCATTCCGAGAATTTGCTCAGCATAGGTCTCAACCGATTTGAGTGCAGTTTTTTCTTCAAGCTCGGACTGCATACGGACGTTTTCGCTTGCAAGCATTTCCACATACTGTGCCTGAGCGGATATTTCCGCATGGATAGCGGTGTTTTCCACCTTTCCGTATATAACCGCTCCAAGCAGAACACCCGCAGCAACGGTTACAACGATAAGCTTCGGTGCAGAGCCGACATTTTCGGCTTTCTGCCTGCGAATCCGGATTTTGGGCGCTTTTTCGGGTGCGACGTCCTCATATTTGGTGAGGTCGTAAGCAAGATTGTTTTTGCTCATTAATCCGTCACTGTTCCTTTCCTTTTTCTTTCCTTTGTTTTACAGCTTTTCTATAATACGAAGCTTGGCGCTTCTGCTTCTTATATTTGCTTCAAGTTCTTCTGCCGACGCTTCAATCGGCTTTCTGTTGACAAGCTTGCCTCTGGGAGTTTTTCCGCAGACACACTGTGGAAAATCGGGAGGACAAATACAACCCTTGCAGAAAGAAGCAAATCTCTGTTTTACAATCCTGTCCTCCAGTGAGTGGAAGGTTATCACGCAGAGTCTTCCTCCCGGCTTCAGCAGTTCAAATGCGTCATCAAGACCCTTGTTCAGGTGCTCAAACTCGCAGTTTACCGCAATTCTGAAAGCCTGAAAGGTTTTCTTGCATGGGTTTTTGTCCCTTTTGAATTTTGCAGGTACACCTGCACTTACTATTTCAGCAAGCTCACTTGTGGTTTCGATTGGTTTTATTTCACGGCGCTTTATAATTTCAGCAGCAATTTTTCTGCTGAACTTTTCCTCACCGTATTCAAACATGATTCTGCTCAGTTCTTCTGCAGGAAGCGTGTTGATTAAATCTGCCGCAGTAGCGCCCTCCTGTGACATTCTCATGTCAAGCGGAGCGTCACCGTGATAGGAGAAACCGCGCTCCAGCGTGTCAAGCTGATGCGATGAAACTCCAAGGTCGAGGAGCACGCCATCAACCTTTTCGATTCCCTCGGAATGGGCAAGTACCTCAATTTCCGAGTAGTTTCCATGAAGAACCTTTGCATTGTATGGAGCAAGACGAGCTGTAGCCGCCTTGATTGCGTCAGGGTCACGGTCGATACCGATAAGCCTGCCGCCTGTAAGACGCTTTGCGATTTCGCAGGAATGTCCCGCACCGCCGCATGTGCCGTCAATATAAATTCCGTCGGGCTTGATATCAAGACCCTCAATACATTCCGCAAGAAGTACGGAAATGTGGGAAAAGCTTATATTTTCCATAATCTATCCTTATAAAGATGCATCAGAAAGCCAGATCTTCGAGAGCTTCTGAAAGCATTTCGTTTGTAATTTCGCTGCTGAATGCCTTGAATCTGGCAGTATCCCAGATTTCAGCACGGTTAGTAACACCGAGAATAGTGACATCATGGTCAAGACCAGCATGTTCACGGAGATTCTGCGGAATGAGAATACGCCCCTGCTTGTCAGGTTCAACAACGCAGGCATTGACAATAAAAAGCTTTGCTGCCTTAGCCTTCGCACCTGTAAGAGTCTGGAGTTTCTCAGTAAATACTTCCCAATCCTCGTTGGAATATACATACAGACAGCCGTCAAGACCGATAGTAACGATAAAACTAAGACCAAGACGTTCACGGAGCTTGGTGGGGAAAGCCATTCTTCCCTTGGCGTCCATAGTATGCTCATAAGTACCCATCAAACAGTTTGCCATAGCTTTATCACTCCTTTCAACAGTCTTTTTAACCGATTCAACAGGGTTTTCAACATTTTTGATCGGCATACAAACGGCTTAAAACCGTATTTTTCATAAAAATCGACAAGAAACATCACGTTTTCAACAGCGCATGAGGGATAAGTTTTCAACACAGTGTGGAAAACGATGTGGAAATTCACCACTTTTCACCTCAAACCAGTGACATTTCACCACTTTAATGATATTATACACCAATTGTAACCAAATTGCAACATTTGAAAAAATTTGCACTGAAAATAAACAAAGAATTTTTGTGTCGTTTTTTATGCAATTTGACAACTCAGAAAATACGGTGCGGAATTCAACATAATAAAATAACTGATTGTAATATATTAGTATAAAATTGTAATTTATTCTAAGCTCTGTGTTTACAGCATATACTCTACTGATAATTTTCTGAAAGGTTGGCTGAAGATGAATTCACAGAACTACTACCCTTTTGCATATTTACCCCTGCCGTACAACTTTGATGCTCTTGAACCGCACATCAGCAGGTATACTATGTATTTCCACCACGACAAGCATTACAAGAATTACCTTGACAGGCTTAATGCTGTTCTTGAAAAGCGTCCGCTTATGCAGAATGTCCCGTTGGAGGTGCTGACAAAAATAGGGGACGAGGACCTGCAGAAGAATGCAGGGGGAACTTACAATCATGAGCTTTATTTCAACTCCCTCACCCATGATTACAAGGAACCGTCCGCAAACATGAGAAATCTTATCGTGCACAGCTTCGGCTCGGAAAAAGAATTCGGTGATGAGCTTGTTGATATGGGGACAAATCATAACGGTTCGGGTTGGATATGGGTTGTATACACCCCTGAAAAAAAGCTTGAGCTTATGATTACTCCGAATCAGGAAACCATTGACCTTGACAAGTATCTGCCGCTTATGATTATCGACCTGTGGGAGCACGCATACTACCTCGACAGACAGAATGAGCGCAGGGAATACCTGCGCTCGGTTATGAAGCTTCTTGACTGGGAAAAGGCTGAACAGCGTCTTGACGGCGCTGAATAAACAAAAAAGGTACCGTAATTCGGTACCTTTTCTTTTGCCCTATTGAAAAATATCGGAAAGTATGTTAAAATGTTATTTGTCGGAATTATTTATCATCTGCATTCTTGCTTCGCTGTTCTTGATTACGTTGAGGAGCGATGAAGCAGAGCCTGCATATTCTTCAGCAAGTGAATTCGCTGTAATAAGAGTATCATCCGTTTCTGTAGCAATGTCGTTGCCGTTTACTGCAACACCCTTTGCTGCTGCAGAAGCATTTGCTTCACATACGGACATAGCTGCAGATGATGAACCTGATGCAATTACTTCAGGAATGGTGAAGAAATGCTGGTCATTCTTCGGATTTGCTGAATATACAATACGGAACATCTTGTACACAGCAAGCATGAGGAAGTTTGAAACTTCTTTCAGGACTGTAGTGCTTCCTGTTTTCTGAACAAGGGAAAACAGAACAGTAACCGCATTGATTACAAGCTTTTTATTGAATGAAGCCATTACACCGCCTGCAGCAATTTTTTCCTTGCTGTTGGGGTCATGTTCGGGAATATCCTCATAGGAAATGGTTTTTCCCGCAGGTTCAGGTGAACGACCAAGAAGATAGTCGCAGGAAACATTATAATAGTCTGCTGTTTTGACGAGAAATTCAAGACCGCATTCTCTGATACCCTTTTCATAATGTGAAAGGAGGGCCTGTGAAATGCCGAGGTCGGCAGCCGCTTTTTTCTGACTGATGCCGCGTTCTTTCCTGAGCAGAGTTATAATTCTTGGAAAGTCCGAATTCATCATGTCACCTCCTGAAAAATTCTTTACATACTGTAAATTATAACTTATAACGTACATTTTGTAAATAGGTTTACACAAAAAAAGTCGATAAATGTTGAGAAACTTTTTTGTATATTTGTATAAAAAATATTAAGAATTTCCCATATTTTAGTAAAAAGAGAGGAGAAACCCTAATGAAAGGATATCGTATAAGCATACTCCGTCACGGGCTTACAGAAGCCAACGAGAACGGAGTTTACATAGGAAAGACTGACCTGCCGCTTTCGGAAGCAGGAAGAGAGCTTCTGGAGGACAAATATGACCAGTTTGAATATCCGAAAGTGCAGAGGGTGTATTCCAGTCCGCTGGAGAGAGCTGTTCAGTCAGCGGAAATACTTTTTCCGGAACGTGAGATTGTAATTGTTGATGACCTGAGGGAAATGGACTTCGGCGTATTTGAGGGACTTCCCGCTGAAGAACTCATTCAGCTTGACAGCTACAAGAAATGGCTCAAGGGCGGTCTTGACAATCCTCCGCCTAACGGTGAAACTCTCCGTAATATGATGATGCGTTGCTACTCTGCGCTTAACCTTATTATAATGGATATGATGAAGAATGGTTACACGCATACAGGAGTTGTTACACATTCGGGAATTCTTATGAATATGATGTCCTGCTTCGGACTTCCTAAAATGAAGCCGATGGAATTTGCCTGTGAGCCCGGTGAGGGTTATGAAATACTTGTAAGTGCAATGATGTGGCAGAACGGAAACACCTTTGAAATTCTGGGCAGAATTCCCGGAAAGGAATAACCGGAGGTATTTGATTTGAAAAATGTCAAGGAACTCAAGGAAAGCCTTGCTCCGAGAATGAGGCGATGCTGGGGAGAAAGCTGTGCGATATTTGTGATTTCCGCAGGCGGATATACAGCGGCGGTTTTTGCGTGGTATCTTGCAATGAATTTCCTCATCTCGGTGAATGTTATCGAAAAGGCTAAAGACGGATTCATGCTGGTTGTAACGGCAGCAATTATTGTTGTTATGTGGATTATTACACTGCCGTACAAGTATGGTGTAAGATGGTACAGATTGCAGCAGGTGAGAGGTCATTCGGTTCATGCCAAAAGTATTTTCAGCTGCTATTTCTCAGCAAAAAAGATGCTTCAGGTATACAGGCTGAGCATTATGCTGTTCCTGAAAAAAACAGTTCTGCTTATACCGCTTGTAATTCTTATCGGTACGGGAATATTCCTTATTATCAGATTTAATACGGAAAGCGACAGTATTATATATAATCTTGTCGTAGGAGCATTGCTTACGCTTTCGGTTGTGGTGTATATTGTGTATACCATTATTAATGTACAGTATGCTGCTGCGCCTTATCTCTTTGCCTTGGGGCACGACAGACCAGCAGGTGAAATTATAAAGGAAAGCGTTTGTTTTATGAGAGGAAACCACGCTTATATGGTGGCAATCCTCAGAAACTGTGCATTAATGCTGATACCGTGTGTGATGATTTTTCCTATGTTTTTTGTATTGCCGAAAATGATGATGCTTTATACTGGTGCGATAAACGAAATAATTGAGAACGGTTTTGAACAGGACAGGCTTATAAGTATGGAACGGAGAGAAAAGGTTGCTTCAAGATAAATGCGGAACAATTGAATTTACCGCTGAAAAGGGCGGGATAACCTGCGGCGAGTTTCTCAGACAGTGCGGCGTTTCAAGGCGGCTTGTGACAAAGCTGAAGCGCGTTCCGATGGGAATAACACGGAACGGCGAACTGATAAGGACTGTTGATATAGTCTGCGGCGGTGACACGATAGTGCTGAAGGCACTTGATGAAAGTTTGCTTGAACCTAATGCAGGACTTGCTGTGCCTGTTGCATATGAAGATGACAATATCATAATTTTCAACAAGCCTGCGGGAATGCCTGTTCATCCGTCCATAAAGCATCAGGGCGATACGCTTGGCAACTGCTTTGCGGCAATGTATCCGCAGCTTACCTTCCGTCCGATAAACAGGTTGGACAAGGACACGTCGGGACTTTGTGCGGTTGCGAAAAATGCACATTCGGCAAATGTTTACGGAGGGGCAATTGATAAGGTTTATTACGCAGTAACCGAGGGAAGACCTGTTCCTGTTAAAAAAATTGATGGAATTGAATGGACGGAAACAAACGAGGGACAATACAGAATTTCCGCACCTATCGGACGTGCGGGAGAATCGATAATCCGCAGGGAAATCCGCAGTGACGGACAGTATGCGGTAACGAACTATACTATTATAAAAGGTGTAGAGAATTACAGTCTTGTACGGGTCGTGCTTGAAACAGGTCGCACACATCAGATAAGGGTGCATTTTTCCTCTGTAGGTCACCCTCTTGCTGGTGATGATTTCTACGGAGGCAGTCTTGAACATTGCAGAGTGCAGGCGCTTCATTGCGGAGAGATGAGTTTTCTTTCGTTTGAAAACGAAAAAATCAGTGTTTGCTGTCCGTTGAGAGAGGATATGTCTGCTTTGCTTGATGAAAAACAGAATTGATATATGTCTTGTAAGGTAACAAGCCTGTAAGTATAATTACAGGTTTGTTACCGTTTTGTAATATTTGTAATCGTCGCAAATGGCTGTTCTGCGTCATTGTTTTGGAAAAGTGTTGTGAAAAGGTTACAAATTGTAACTGTAATAAATTGTAAATTTTACTGCGATAAAGCGAAAAAACAGGCTTTAAAAAGAAAAACAAATGCGTTTTTATAGATAATGTGTCCAAAAACGTATCATTGATTTGTGCTATTTGACAAAAAAGATGAAGAAATTGTGACTTAAAACGCTTAATGGTTGATTTTTTAGGGGAAAAAGGTATAATAGTAATGATGTTACTCTTTTGTAACTGTTTGATTTGAAAACGATTTTTATTTTTTCTGATATAAATATGTGTAAAAATACGGAAAGGAGTTGTTGTAATGAGCCTTCATCCAAATGCTGAAAAGCAAGCGGAGAATGCCGCTGAACTTAATAAGAAAAAGATAAGCATTGAGTCAGCTATGGTGGACATCGGTACACTCGTTACATATATATGTTCCGCTGCCGTAAGGAGAACTCTCTCCGTTGCAGGCAGTGCCGTAAAAAAGGTTAACAGCAGCCTTGTTCCTCTCGGAAAGACAATTGCAGATGTTACTGTAAGAAAGATAAAGAATTTCGGAAGGGGCTTCGTGAAGTTTGCGGAAAGCATTTCAACAGTAAATGGTAAGTTTACTGAAAGAATGGCTGAGGTTGGCTTCGGTAAGGCTCTCGTGCTCCAGCTTTCCGATATCGGTGCAGCTGTCAAGAACAATAAGAACTTTGCAAAAACAATTGTTAATTATACAGTTCCGGTTCTCAGCATTGCGCTTCTTGTAAGCGTTGTAAATGAAAAGATTTCTGCTGATTACGGTGTTTCTGTTGAGTATAACGGTCAGGAAATCGGTGTTGTATCCGAGGAAGCTGTTATCAATCAGGCCCAGCAGGTTGTTGCTGACAGAGCAACCTATTTCGATACCGAAAGCGAAACCTATATTACAGCAATGCTTTCACTGAAGCCTCTCGGTGCTCAGGATGAAGTCATTGACGAACAGATGCTTGCTGATGCAATTCAGGAGCAGATTGATACTCAGATTGTTGAAGCAGAGCCTGCTGTGGAAGAAGCTTCCGCAGAGGAAGAAGCTGTGGATATGATTGAAAGCTCTATCGAAAAGGAAAGAGCATATGTTATCACAATCGACGGCGAATTTATCGGTGCAGTTTCCGATAATACTGCTATTGAGAAGTTCCTTGAAACAAGAAAGGCTGAATATTCAGGCGAGGGCGTTGTTGATGTTTCATTTGACAAGGACGTTGAGTACACATACGAAAACTATGTAATGCCTGACCAGATCGTTGAGCAGATTGATATTATCGAAAAGCTCGATTCGCTTGTTACTGAACCTGTTTACTATGAGGTCGTAAAGGGCGATAACCCTTGGGACGTTGCGATGGACAACGGAATGACCATGGATGAACTCAATGAATGCTTCGCTTCATATAAGGGCGAGGAAATTGAGGATATTACAGAATATTTCCCTATCGGCGCTGTTATCCAGCTCAGCGAGGAAGTTCCTTACCTTCAGGTAATGACTACACGAGAAGTTGAGTACACAGAGCAGATTGATTATGAAATCGTAAAAACCGAAGACGAGGATATCTACAAGGGCGACTATGAGGTCGATGTAGAGGGCGTTGAAGGTGAAAAGAGAGTGTTTGCCAAGGTAACCTATAAGGGCGATACTCCTGTTGCAACAGAAGTTATCAGTGAGGAAGTTATTTCCGAACCGATTACAGAATACAGAAGAATAGGTACAAGAGAAACAATTACCCCTGTAAGCGAAGGCTCAGGCGGTTCAGGCGTTTACTTCTGGCCTGTTGACGGCGGTTATATTTCCGCATATATGGGTGATGGCAGAGGCCATAAGGGCATTGACATTGCTGCTCCTTACGGAACACCTATCTACGCTACAGAATCAGGTACTATCACACAGGCTGAAACAGGCTGGAACGGCGGTTACGGTACTTGTGTAAGAATCAAGCACGACAATGGTGAGGTTGCAATGTATGCTCATATGAGTTCACTTGCTGAGATTTCCTACGGTGATTATGTTGTCAAGGGACAGCTTATCGGTTATGTAGGAAGCACAGGTGACTCTACAGGTAACCATCTCCACTTTGAAATCAGAAACGCATACGGTTCATATGAAGATCCGCTTGACTACGTTTCACAATATTAATAGTAAAAAAGCCATTTCCGAATTAACGGATGAAATGATATAATGATGGTAGACACTAAAAAAGCCAGTGTCTACCATCATTTTTTGTGATATACTAAATAAAAGAAAGGAGAATAAAAATGGGTAAAACAGGAAGAATAAACAGAAACTACAGTAAAGAAGAAAAACTGATATTCGTAAAACGAATGCTTGCAGGAGAAAGTGGCAGAAAAATAGAAAAAGAAACAGGTATACATCA
>JAZUSM010000077.1:0-2922 GCA_045606725.1 Oscillospiraceae bacterium
CCTCTCGGTGTAAACGTCATAGTAGCCGAATTCTTTGCAGTAACCCCTGTTGTTCTCGAAATCGTACGGCTTCACACGTGGGTCAACGTATTGTTTCGGAACACCCGCCTTTGCGCAGTCCTCGTAAATCCGCTTCACGAGGCTGTCCCATTCGGCAAGCTCCTCAGCGGTCATATTGTAGTTGGCAAGCTGGTCCTTGTTCATAGCGTGCACCCTTAAAATTTATCATACTTCTTAGGCAGAAGCGGTTTTTCAATTGCACGCTTCACCTTGAAGAACGTACTGTGCTCAAACTCAATGGGGTAAACGAAAATTGAACGTATACCTGCCATATTTGCACCTAGAATATCGGTGAAAATCTGGTCGCCTACTGCGCATACCTGCTTCCTGCTTATACCAAGCTCGGCAATTGCACGCTTGAAGCCTTTCGGAAGCGGCTTTGCACCGTTGGGAACAAAGTGTAATCCCAGCATTTCCGCAAAGGGTGTAACACGTTCAGCGGTGTTGTTGCTGACAATAAGAAGCTTTATTCCTGCGCTTTGCATATTTGCAATCCAGTCCAGTACGCCCTCGGCAGGTGCGGGGTTATCATGGGTGGTGAGGGTATTGTCAAGGTCAAGGACAAGTGCCTTTATGTCACGCTGTTTCAGTGCTTCGGGAGTAATCTCCAGCACGGATTTCAGTGCATATGTCGGTTTGAAAATTGCCATAACAATCCCCCTTAAATGTGGAATTTGGAATGTGAAATGAGAAATTAAAATGTTACAAACATCATTCCACTTTTCACATTTCTGATTTCAAATTACTTTAATTTAGCTCTCTGCTTAGCACGAAGCTGGTTGTCAAGAATACGCTTTCTGATACGGATTGACTTTGGTGTAACCTCGAGAAGCTCATCATCTGTGATGAATTCAAGGCTGTCTTCAAGAGAAAGTCTTCTTGGCGGAACAAGACGGAGTGCGTCATCAGAACCGCTTGCACGTGTGTTTGTAAGGTGCTTTTTCTTACATACGTTTACAACAAGGTCTTCTGTCTTTGGTGATGCACCGACAACCATTCCCTCGTAAACAGGAGTACCTGCACCGATAAAGAGAGAACCTCTTTCCTGAGCGTTGAACAGACCGTAAGTAACAGCCTCACCAGTTTCAAAACATACGAGAGAGCCTGTGTTACGGCGTGGGATATCGCCCTTGTACGGCTGATAGCTGTCGAATACGGAGCTGATTACACCCTCACCCTTTGTATCGGTAAGAAATTCGGACTTGTATCCGAAAAGACCTCTTGAAGGGATAAGGAATTCAATCTTCATACGGCTTCCCACAGGGTTCATGGACTGGAGTTCAGCCTTTCTTGTGCCGAGTTTTTCCATTACAGAGCCTACGCAGTCCTCAGGCACGTCGATAACAAGACGTTCGATTGGCTCGTGTGCTTCGCCGTCAACCTCTTTATAGAGTACGCGTGGAGTTGAAACGGAAAGCTCGTAACCCTCACGGCGCATATTTTCGATAAGGATAGAAAGGTGCATTTCGCCGCGTCCTGCAACACGGAAGCTGTCTGTGCTTTCGGTTTCGCTTACACGGAGAGAAACGTCGCGGAGAATTTCCTTGAAAAGTCTGTCACGGAGCTGACGGGAAGTAACAAACTTACCCTCACGTCCTGCGAACGGGCTGTCGTTTACGGAGAAGGTCATTTCAACAGTCGGCTCGGAAATCTTTACGAAAGGTACAGGCTCGTAGCAGGCTGTATCGCAGAGAGTGTCGCCGATTGTGATGTTTTCGATACCTGAAATCCAGACGATATCGCCAACCTTTGCTTCCTCGGCAGGTGTTCTGTTGAGACCCTCAATCTGATAAAGTGTAACAACCTTGCTGTTGAAGGATTTGTGGTTTTCGTAGTAATCGCCGACAGTAACAGGCTGATTAACCTTGATTGTACCGCGCTCGATACGTCCGATGCCGATACGTCCTACATAGTCATTGTAGTCAATAGAGGAAATAAGCATCTGGAGTGGCTCATCAGGCTCACCCTCAGGAGCAGGAATGTGGCTGAGGATTGTTTCAAAAAGCGGAACAAGGTCTGTACCTGCTTCGTACTGGCTGAGAGAAGCTGTACCTGCACGGCCTGAGCAGAAAAGGATAGGACTTTCAATCTGTTCGTCGCTTGCGTCAAGGTCGAGGAGAAGTTCGAGTACCTCATCACCGATTTCGTCAAGACGTGCATCAGGACGGTCAATCTTGTTTACAACAACGATAATTCTGTGACCCATTTCGAGTGCTTTCTGAAGTACGAAACGAGTCTGCGGCATGCAGCCCTCAGCGGCGTCAACAAGAAGTACAACGCCGTCAACCATTTTCAGTACACGTTCAACCTCGCCGCCGAAGTCAGCGTGGCCAGGGGTGTCAATGATGTTGATTTTAACACCATTATACATTACAGAAGTGTTTTTTGCAAGGATTGTGATACCACGTTCACGTTCAATGTCGCCTGAGTCCATAACTCTGTCGGCAACTTCCTGATTTTCACGGAACACGCCGCCCTGCTTGAGCATTTCGTCAACGAGAGTTGTCTTACCGTGGTCAACGTGAGCAATGATTGCAACGTTTCTTAAATCTTCTCTTACCATAAAATTTTCCCTTCCTTATTGGATATAGAATATATATTATTTTCACAATGATGAAAAAAAGTATTTATTATGTCGAAATCCCCTTAACGTAAAAAAGCCTTGCATTGATGCAAGGGCAGTCTATCGGTTTTTTGAGATTAAATAAGCCCCTGTAAGAAAAATTACAGGGGCGTTTCTGGTGGAAGAGGGTGGATTCGAACCACCGAAGCCGAAGCAACAGATTTACAGTCTGCCCCCTTTGGCCACTCGGGAACTCTTCCATATTAGATTTTGCAGTTAAGCAAAAAAATGGAGCTGGT
>JAZUSM010000078.1:0-17524 GCA_045606725.1 Oscillospiraceae bacterium
GAGCATTTTCGCCGCAGATAATATTCATTTTTGGGTCAAGGTCGAGGGACACATCTTCAAGATTTTTGTAGCCGTCGACTTTTATGCGGTTAATGACCACGGGAAACTCCTTTACAATTTATTCTATTGAAATATCCTGACCGTTTACGGTTACGGTATCACCGCTGCGGATTTTCTTACCGCGCATTGTGCACACCTCGCCGTTGACCTTTACCTGTCCGTCGAGGATAATTTCCTTAGCCTCCGAACCGATAGCAACAGCACCCGCAAACTTCAGAAGCTGGTCAAGCTTGATGAATTCGGTAGTAATTTTAACTTTGTTATCCATAATAAATCCTTTGGTTTAAAATTATTTATAGCACCGCAAAGCGGCAATGGGTTTCCAAAGGGGGCTTCGCACCCTTTGGTAGGGGTGGAGGGGGCAACGCCCCATCGTCGCCGCTCGCAAGCGGCGAAACTCCCCTTGCCTCCCAAAACGGAGAGGGAGGTGAGGAAACCGACAGGTTTCCGAGGAGGGGCGAACAAGACCGCCCCTCCTTGTTTCAGTCACACAGTAAATTCGTTTCAAAAATGTGCCAGTAGCACATTTTTGACGTAACTTTACTTTAAACGCTAAAGAATAGCAGCAACTTCGTTGCTGTTAGGAAATCTCTCTCTTGCAGAGATTTCCTCTTTTGAAGCTGTCGCTTCAAAATTCACCTTTTAGAAGCGCTTGAAGCACGCCTGCGGGCGAAGCAGGTATTTCGCCGTCTGCGGACGGCGACTCAGGGGCGTTGCCCCCAAGACCCCCACCAAAGGGTGCGCACACCCTTTGGAAACCCATTATTTAAACGCTATAGTTTGTACACTAAATTATAATTTATTCTTATCCTTTGCAATCTGCATTACCTGCACGTAAATTCCTGCAACAAGCTGATAAAGCTCGGGCGGAATTCCCTGTCCTACGTTAAGCATTGTCAGGAGTGCGGTTGCTGAGTCGTCACGGTAGACGGGTACACCGTTTTCGTCGGCAAGATTGATAATCTTTTCGGCAACGTGCCCGTGCCCCGATGCTACAACTATCGGTGTGTAGTCCTTTTCGGGATTGTATTTCAGCGCAACTGCGGCATTGCTCGGTTTTTTTCCTTTATACACTGACATTCAGTCCGCTCCTCCTTTCATTAAGTTTAGGGAACACATTTGTCAGGTCACGTCTGCGTTTAAGCGGCTCAACAATCATTTTCTCCGCATTGTATCCGCAGGCACTTGCAAGAGTAGGAATAGTTTCCTTTAACGGCAGGTAGCTTCTCTGCGTGCCCTCAGGACACATCAGCGCAACGTTTACCGATTTGCCTCTTGCGTAAATTTCCAGCTCGAAATAGCCCGCTTCCTCAATTTCAAAGCAAAGGAACAAATGACGGTCGCTTTCGCCCGTTTCGGGGTCTGTACCTGCGTCGGGGTCTGCCCACAGCTCACCAAATGCTTTCATATCGTCCATATTGATAGGCACGAGGAAATGCAGCAGCGGAGTAAACACACCCGGAGCACTCAGCAAGCCCTGAAGCATTTCCGGTCTGCCCATTGCCGAAAGGGATTTCAGCGACGGGTCGTTGATATTCTTTATTAGAAAGTCAAGCATATTTTCCATTGTCGTCGGCGGACGGTAATCCACTCCAGCCACCTGTGCCATTTCAGTCAGCACAAGGTTAATGCTCTGCGCAAGGGTAATTTTATTATCCATATTTTCAACACGGTTTACGATTACGCTGAGGCGGTCAATAAGGGTGTTGAGGTCCTTTGTATGCTCAAAGCTTCTGAGCAGGGTGTTGAGTCCGCCCTTGAGGTTGTCAGGAAGAAACTCTGCAAGAACATTTCTCAGGGTTGACGTGCCACCCTTTTCGTTGACACCCGAAAGCATTTCCGAAAGTTTTTCGGGAGCAATTCCGTTCATAGCGTCATTTATTGCATCGGCAAGTCTTTCGGTAAGCATTGTCATTGAACGCTGCGCAGCGGCTGACGGATTGTCACGAAGCGCCGCAAGCTTTATATCGGCAGGAAGATTTGAGTTCTCCACGAACTGCGCAAAAAAAGAGTTGAGTTTATCGGCAGTTTCAGCGTCGGGCGCCATATTGAGTATAGAATTGAAGCTTTCCCCGAGTGCAGCGCTGTCACCGTTGAAGCGTGAGAGATTGTATGTAATAAGCGAAAGAAGATTCTGTGTCTTGTCGCTGAGAAGAAGACTTTTTTCAAGATAATTCACAAGCGCAAGCACATCATTCTTGACCGTACCGAAATTTTCAGCGCTCAGCTTGTCTGCGGTCTGCATGAGCAAATCCGCAAGCTGCTTGCTCTGTGCTGTTTCTCCTGCAAGAAAACGCAGTGATGCGGAAATTGACGAAAGAATGTCATCACGGGAATTTGCCGCCGCTGCCGCCTTAAGAAAATCAAGCACAGCAGAGCTGACCTCCTCGCTCACTGTTGAGCCTGAAAGTCCTGCTATCATTTCTTTCAGCGCACCCCACAGCTTGCCGCTGAACATTGTTGCCTCGTCCTGCTGACGAAGGATATCGTCAGTGATGTTTTCAGGCGAGAGAAGAACCTCGTTTGCAAATTCGGTTACCTTGTTCAGAAGCTCAGCGTCCCCTGTCGCACCGATTACAGACATTGCTCCGCCGCCGATAATGCCTTTCAGAAGCACAGCAGAAAGAGCAGGGTCCTTGGAAATTGCGGTATTGAGCTTGGGTAGACCTGCTCCAGAACCGTCCTTGAGGTTCTGCTCACCAAGCTGCTCATCACGGACGTTGGTCTTGTTTACATAGTCAACGTTGCCGAGATTGAATACCTGTTCGGGAGTCTGGGGCTTGACGTTCTGATTCAGATTGTAGTCCTTAGGAGCAACAGGTGAAGTTACTCTTAACATTTCAGACATATATGCCAATCCTTCCTAATAATCCTGATTTCATGGAAAATTCTGTAATTCAAATTACTATTTTGCCAAAGGAATTGTCAGAATTTATGCGATTTTGTGTAATTTTACCGAAAAATCGTCGAAAAGTTTTCCCGGTTTATTCTTATTATATTACATTTTTGGCTTGTAGTAAAGACTTTTTTGTAGTATAATTAAGAATATACTATAGAATATTATGGCGTAGTGTAACAGTCGCTCTGGTTTCTTATAGCATTTATATATTTAATGAGGACATTAACTGAATAGGTAGGTGTTTTTATGGCAAAGTTTGAAGCAGGAATGGAAGCAATGGCGGATATGTACGTCTTTGAAACTACCACTCTTCTTGAACAACTCGACCAGATCCTTATGAAAACTGAAAATGAAAGCAGCTTCGGTGAGGAGGAAATCAACGAAATCTTCCGTACCATGCACACCATCAAGGGTTCTTCCGCTATGATGGGGCTTGACAATATGTCGAAGCTTGCACACGCAATTGAAGATATGTTTTATGTTATCCGTGAGGATAATCCTGTGATTACCTCTATGGAAACTCTGTACGATATTGTATTCAATGCGTCCGACCTGATGAAGGCTGAGATTGAACTCCTGCAGGAAGACGAATACAACGCAACTGATTTCAGCGAGCAGATTGCAAAAATCAAGGCTTATGCTGCTGTACTCAAGGGAGAGGCTGCTCCTGAAGCTGCTCCTGCACAGGCTGCTCAGGCTCCTGCGGCTCAGAGCGCTCCTGCTGCAGCTCCGTCTTCATCTGCCCCTGCTCTTACAGCTGTCAAGGTTTATTTCGAGGACGACTGCAAGATGGAAAACCTCCGTGCTCTCCTTGTTATCAACCGTATTACAGACGCTTGTTCTCAGCTTGAATATGTTCCTGCAGATATTGAAACAAACGGCGATACCGCTCAGGTTATTATCGAAACAGGTTTTGATATCAGCTTTGCTCCTGCTGACGGCAAGACTGTAGACGCTGTTGTTGATATTATCAGAACAACTCCTAATGTAAAGAAGTGCGACATCGTTTCAAGAGGTGCTGATGTTGCGGTTGCAAAGACCTCCGATGCAAACACCACTTCCGTCAGAGTTTACTTTGAAGACGACTGCAAGATGGAAAACCTCCGTGCTCTCCTCGTTGTAAACACAATCAAGGAAGTTTGCGACAGCGTTACATATGAGCCTGCTGATATCGAAAACAACGCAGATACCTGCAAGACTATCATCGACGAGGGCTTCCTCGTGCACTTTGCTTCCGAGAAGCCTCAGCTGGTATTCCAGACAATTGAAAGCACACCTTGTGTTAAATCATATGAAGTAATTGAGAATGCTGCTCCTGCTCCTAAGGCAGAAGCTCCTAAGGCTGCTGCTCCAGTGGCTCAGGCTGCACCTGCTGCTCAGGCTGCTCAGGCTGCTGCTCCTGCTGCACCTAAGGCGGAAGCTCCTAAGGCTGCTGCTCCTGCTCAGTCCAAGGAACAGATCAACAACACAATTGCTGCAAAGGGCGGCGGAGGCGCTAAACAGTCCCTTATCTCCGTTAACCTCAACAAGCTTGATACTCTTGTTGACCTTGTTGGTGAAATTGTTATCACCGAGGCTATGGTTACTTCCAACCCTGACCTCAAGGGTCTGCGCCTCGATAACTTCCAGAAGGCTGCAAGACAGCTCCGTAAGCTCAATTCCGAACTTCAGGACGCTGTTATGTCAATCCGAATGGTTCCTATCTCAGGTGCGTTCAACAAGATGACACGTATCGTAAGAGATATGAAGGTAAAACTCAACAAGGACGTTGACCTTATCTTCGAGGGTGAGGAAACAGAAGTTGACAAGTCCATCATCGACCAGCTCAATGACCCTCTCATGCACATGGTTCGTAACTCCATGGACCACGGTATCGAGGATAATGTTGAGGACAGAATTGCTGCAGGCAAGTCCCCTAAGGGTAAGATTACACTTTCCGCTTACAACGCTTCCGGTGAAGTTATCATCGTTATCGCTGACGACGGCGGCGGAATCAATCCTGAAAAGGTTCTTGCAAAGGCTGAAAAGAACGGCATTCTTACAAGACCTGCAAGCGATTATTCCGAAAAGGAAATTCTCAATATGATTATGCTTCCGGGCTTCTCCACAAACGAACAGGTTACCGAGTATTCGGGACGTGGCGTTGGTATGGACGTTGTTCGTAAGAATATCGAAAAAATCGGCGGCTCCGTTTCTGTTGACTCCAAGTACGGTCAGGGAACAAGCTTCATTATCAAAATTCCTCTCTCCCTCTCCATCGTGGACGGTATGGAGGTTTCCGTTGGTCAGTCTATCTTTACAATTCCTATCAACTCTATCAAGGAATCCTTCAAGGCTAAGCCAAGCCAGCTTGTAAAGGATACTGACGGCAAGGAAATGATTATGATAAGAGGCGAATGCTTCCCGCTTATCAGACTTTATGATATGTATGAGCTTGAACCTGCTACGGACGACCTTTACGAGGGTATCGTAATTCTGGTTGAAGCTGAAGGCAAACGTGCTTGCCTCCTTGCTGACGAGCTTATCGGCGAACAGCAGGTAGTTGTTAAGCCGTTCTCTCCTCTGCTCAACAACTACAACGTTAAGCAGAACGGTATGGCAGGCTGCTCCATTCTCGGTGACGGCTCTATCACTATCATTCTCGACGTTGGCAACATTATCACAGATTTCTGATAAACAACGGTGCAGGCTTCCGCTGAAACGGAAGTCTGTACTTTAAAGAAAGGAAGACCGAGTATGGCAGAAAATACTAATGTAACCTACACCGCTGACGGCGCAGAAGTTCTTTTCTTCGACATCGGCGATACCATTTACGGTATTGAAATCAAATATATCAACGAAATTATCGGTATTGAACAGATTACTGTTGTTCCTAAGCTGCCCGATTATATCAAGGGCGTTATCAACATCAGAGGTAAGGTTGTTCCTGTTATCAGCATCAGAAAACGCTTCGGTATGGAAGAAATTCCTTACGATGACAGAACCTGTATTGTTGTTATCGAATTTGAGGACGGTCAGCAGGTCGGCGTTATCGTTGACCGCGTGCATGAAGTTGTTGTTGTCAAGAAGGACATCATCAGCAAGGTGCCTGACTCAAAGAGCGTCAACTCCAACCGCTATCTCAAGTCTATTATCAATATGGAAAGCGGCATAAGACTGCTGCTTGACTGCGATAAGCTTATTATGGATTAAAAGAGGTAATCCCCCATGATGCTTAAACTCACGGACAATGATTTTGAACGTCTTGTTGCGTATATGAAAGAAAACTACGGCATAAACTTAGAGAAAAAACGTGTTCTTATTGAGGGACGTCTTTCAAATACGGTTATCCGCCGTGGCTTCAACAGCTTCAAAGAATTTATTGACTTCGCTTTCGCTGACAAGACAGGCAACGAAACTATGCAGCTTGTCAACAAGCTTACTACTAACCACACATTCTTCCTGCGTGAGCCTGAGCACTTTGAATTCCTGAAAAGCACTATTCTCCCGTATCTTGAAAAAGCAAACGAAAGAACTCATTCGCTGAAGCTGTGGTGCGCTGCTTCTTCCACAGGGCAGGAGCCTTACACCATTGCAATGACTATTGATGAATATTTCGGCGCAAATGCTTCAAAATGGGACTGGAAAATTCTTGCCACAGACCTTGATACAGACGTGCTCCGTACTGCTCAGGCAGGTATCTACACTGAGGATATGGTTAAGGACGTACCTGCTCACTGGCTTTCAAAATATTTTGTAAAGCTTCCTGACAACCGCTATCAGGTCGTCGACCGTATACGCAGGCAGATTGTTCTCAGACAATTCAATCTTATGGATCCGATTGTGTGCAGCGTTCCATTCGATTTTATAAGCTGCCGCAATGTTATGATTTATTTCGAGCAGGATACGAAAAATGCTCTTATCGAGCGCTTCTATGACGTTACCAAGGAGGGCGGCTATCTGTTCATCGGTCACGCCGAAAGCGTCGGCAAGGATACCCGTTACACCTACGTCAAGCCTGCTATTTACCGCAAAATTTCCAACAAGCCTGCCGGCGGACGTACCTATGCAGGCAGAACACTTTGATTAGAATTAACAATTAAGGAGCGTCAGCACTCCGCTGGACGATTTATACTATGAGTAATAAGAAAAACAAGCTGAAAGTCCGTGTTCTTGTCGTGGACGATTCTGCACTTTTCCGTTCAACGCTTGTGCAGGCGCTTTCTTCTATGGCAAATATTGAGGTTGCGGGCGAGGCGGCAGACGCTTTTGAGGCTCGTGACAAAATAAACGAACTTAAACCCGATGTTCTGGTTATGGATGTCGTTATGCCGAGAATGGACGGATTGACCTTTATCCGACAGCTTATGGAACAATATCCACTGCCATGCATTATGATTTCGGGCACGGAAAATGAAGAATCCGTTCTTGAGGCAGGTGCGGCGGACTTTATGAAAAAACCGCGTTCCTCTGCCGAATTCAAGACATTTGCTACAATTCTCGGAACGAAAATTATTCTTGCCGCAAGCAGACCCGTTCATGCGGCTAACAGACCTCAGCAAATACCAACTGCCGAAAAGGACGATGGACTCGTCCCCCTCGGTTCAGCTGTAAAAACAAGCAAGGTTATCCCTAATTTTCCGCTTTCAAGCGAAATTGCCGGACTTTCAAAGGCAGCAGATGACGGGATTGTTGTTGCCCTTGGCGCTTCAACAGGCGGTACTGATGCACTGGAATGTATACTGAAAACATTTCCTGAAAATATGCCTCCCGTTCTTGTTGTTCAGCATATGCCGCCCGTGTTTACAAAAATGTACAGCGAGCGACTTGATAAATGCTGCGCAATAACAGTAAAGGAAGCGGAAAACGGTGACAGACTCAGGCAGGGACTTTGCCTTATTGCCGCAGGTGGTTACCACATGGAACTGAAAAAGGATTTTCAAGGATACTATGTAAAATGCTATCAGGGCGAAAAAGTTTCGGGGCACTGTCCATCTGTTGACGTTATGTTTACAAGCGTTGCGGAAACGGCAGGCAAAAAGGCTATCGGCGCTATTATGACAGGTATGGGCGCTGACGGTGCAAAGGGATTGCTGAAAATGCACGATAACGGTGCTTACACTATCGGTCAGGATAAGGAAAGCTGCGTTGTTTACGGCATGCCGATGGAAGCCTACAAGCTGGGCGCTTGTTCGGAACAGCAGTCACTTGCAAACATCGGAAAAACCCTGTGCAGACGCATTACTGAGGGTTGGTAAAAATATCAGGGGGGAATACGACGTATTCCCCCATTTTTCTTCTGAACAACGTACTTGCAGAATTAATAAATAATTAACCAAAATATATGTAATACCTCTTGAAAAATTTGATGGATTGGTATATAATTTACAATTATAACTGTGAAAGGAGTGACCGTGGTGTTTTACTGCTGTGGAATAACCGATACAGGCAGAGTCCGTGACCATAACGAAGACTCGTTCCTTATCAATCATCTTGTTATGTCGTCAGCTGAACTGGAAAGCAACGTCAAAGCACCAATGGTTGCTGCGGTTGCTGACGGAGTCGGCGGAGAATCCTCAGGCGAGGTTGCTTCACGTCTTGCACTTCAGCTTCTCTCCGATATGAAGCCGTCACCAAAAACAGATTACGAAAAGAAAATAATGACCATACACCGTTCCCTCCAGCGTCACGGTATACTGCACAAGTCTGAAAATATGCAGACAACACTCTGTGCGCTTGTTGTGGAGGAAAACGGCAGAACCCTTTTTATAAATGTAGGCGACTCACGTCTGTATCTGTACAGAGGCGGCAAAATCAAGCAGCTGTCCCGTGACCAGTCACTCGTACAGATGCTGTATGAACAAGGGCACATCACCAGCGAACAGAAAATCAATCATTCCCAGAAGAATGTGATTTTCCCCGTTCTCGGAAGTCTTTCCGATGACCCGAAACCGCAGATTGCGGAAATTGAGGGAGGACTTGTTCACGGCGATATTGTAATTATATGCAGTGATGGTCTTTCCGACAAGCTTACCAACGGCGATTTCGAAAACCTGCTTGCACAACCGAAAAAACTTCCGAAGCGACTGGCGGATATGGTTACTCTCGCCCTCGACAACGGAAGCCGTGATAATGTTACGGTTGTTGGCGTAACATGTTTTTCGGATGAATAAACTTACTTCAGAAAAAAATAATATATAACCCCATAAATAGCAGAAGCGGCTGTACCGTAAAGAATTACGGGGCCTGCTATTGCGAAAACCTTTGCCCCGACGCCAAGAATAAAGCCTTCTGCTTTGAATTCCAGCGCAGGTGAGGAAACGGCATTGGCAAAGCCTGTTATCGGCACGAGAGTTCCTGCACCGCCATGCTTGGCAATTTTTTCATACAAGCCGAGTCCTGTCAGCAGGGCGCTGAGAAAAACAAGCGTTACCGAAGTCCAGGCGGCGGCTGATTTTTCGTCAAAGCCGAAATAAGTGAATATGTCCAGAAGTCCCTGACCAATGGAACAGATAAGTCCGCCGATTAAAAAAGCCTTGAGAATGTCAGTACGGCTTTTTGAATTCGGCGACATTTTTTTGACCATACTATCGTACTGCTGTTTAGAAATATTCATAGACAACCTTCTTTCTTTTTCGGTATTTTTTGCAGTACGGTTTATTTTATACGTTGAAAGGATAGTTTTTATGCTGAAAAATATTTTAACGGGAAACGATTGCGCAAGCTGCAAAATCTGCTGTATTTTTGATAAATACGACATATGGGAAACTCCGGTGCTTGACGAAAAGCTGAAAAAGCTTGTGGAGGAACGTTTTCCTGAGATTTCATTCGTGCAAAAGGGCGACGGCTGGATTTTCCGTATGGAAGAGGCGGAGGACGAACTATATTATTGTCCGATGCTTGACCATAAGACAGGCTGCAGACTAAAGGACGACAAGCCATTTGACTGCCGTATATGGCCATACAGAATAATGAGCCTCGGCGGAAAACGAGTTATTTCAATGGCATCAATCTGTCCGACCATGTACAGCAAGCCACTGAAAGAGCTTGTTGACGAACTGAACAGAGAAGGACTCACAGAAAAAATTTTTGCCCACGCCGACTCACACCCCGATATCGTGAAACCGTATGAAAACGGATACCCTGTTCTGATTGTTGAAAAAGATAAATTATAATTTAGCGGGGATTGTAGGAACCCACAGGGGAAAACCTTTCTGAGGAAAGGTTATTCCCCAGACCCCTTTCCAAAGACTTTTAGTCTAATTTTCTAAATGGGGCTTTAGCCCCATTTAGAAAATTACATTAGAAGTTTTAGGGAGGGAGTTTGAGGGATGACCCTTTTTCAAAAGGGTCTCCCTCAACAGGTCTCCATAATCTCCCCGTTAAATTACAATTTACATCAAAGGAGTGTCACTGCTATGAAAATTCTTCACACATCTGATCTGCATTTCGGAATTACTCTCAGCGGTATGCCTTTACTTAAATATCAATGGATATTCTGCGACACGCTCTGTGATATTGTCCGCAACAATGAAATTGATGCTGTTATTGTTTCGGGGGATGTTTTTGACACGAATGTTGCTTCTGCTGAGGCGATAAAGTGCTGGAGCTATCTTGCTACGAAGCTTTGCCTTGAAATGGAAATACCAGTTGTTGTGTGCGCCGGAAATCATGACGGTGCGGCAAGGCTTGCCTCCTGCGCTGACCTTCTCAGGTCGGCTGGCTTACACATTTCCGGCGCTCTTGATGACGCGTTTGAGCCGATTAAGCTTGGCAACTGTGAGATTTATTCGCTGCCATATTACAACTCTGCAGATGCTGCCGAGGTGCTTGGCTGTAAGGCTGATGCAGGTGTTGTTATGGCTGAAATAACAAAGAAAATTCTTGACTCTGCTGACAAGTCGAAAAAACTCATTCTTTCTGCGCACTGCTTTGCTGCAGGTGGAAAGTCGGGCGAAAGTGACATTTTGGCAAGAACAGCCGAATCGGTAGGCGGCGCAGACCTTGTTCCGCTGTCAGCTTTTAACGGCTTTGATTATGTTGCATTGGGACACCTGCATCGCCCGCAGACTCTCTCAAAAACGGGTACGATTATCCGTTACAGCGGGACGCCTATGCCCTACTCCTTTGGGGAGGCGGCGCAGAATAAAACCGTTTCCGTTTTTGACACGGACAACGGAACTCTTACTGAAATTGAAGTTCCACAGCCATACAAGCTTCGGAACATTGAGGGTACTTATGAGGACATTCTCCAAAATGCCGAAAATGACCCATGCAAAGAAGATTTTGTCAAAATAAAAATCACCGACAGATATGCGGGCAGTAACATGTACGCACGCTTCCATGAATTATATCCTAACCTGATTATTTTTTCAGGCAAACAGAGCAGCACTTCCTCGGGTACAGCTGTTACAGCGGCGGAAGCTGCGGAGCTTGCCCCTGCTGCACTTGCAGTAAAATATTCGCTTGACCAGCGTGGACACGAACCCGACGAGGACGAGCTGCGTTGGCTTGCAGAAGCAATCGCCGAAATTGAAAACGGTAAATTGTAATTTTAAAAAGGAGATTTATTATGGATATGAACAGGCTTGAAGCTCAGCTTGCATTTCTGTTGGAAGCTGACAAGCTGAAAAATATGTACCGTCAGACTTACACACGTATTAACGACCTGCCTCCGATGCCTGATGGAAGCAATGTTACAAAGCCTTATCCCAGAAAGGAAAATGATGCTGAACACAGCTTCTCGCTTGCTCTTTTCACGGCAATTCTTGCTGAGTATTCCAACGAGCCGATTGACGTATTCAAAACGATGAAAATGGTACTGGTGCACGACATTGTTGAAATCGACGCGGGTGACACCTACTGCTATGATGATGCAGGCAATGCAACCAAGGCTGACCGTGAAAAACGTGCCGCAGACAGACTTTTCGGACTTCTCCCCAAGGAGCAGGAAGATGAATTCCGTGGTTTATGGGAGGAATTTGAGGAACGGAAAACCCCTGAGGCAAAATTTGCTGCGGTAATGGACCGTATCCAGCCGCTTCTTCTTAATCTTAGTCGCAACGGGATTTCATGGCAGGAACACGGTATCCGCCTTTATCAGGTGCAGAACCGCAACAAACTTGTTGCTGACGGTTCACAGACTCTTTCTGACTATATTTTTGCCCTGCTCGATGATGCAAACAAACGAGGTATTCTTCCCGATTAACACAAATTGTTTTTCTGCATATAGTATAACAGTATGGAAAAATATACTAACCATACGGAAAGAATGATATTATGTGCAACTGTTTCAATAAATGTGAAGACGGAAAGTGTAGACTTGCGGTAGCGGTTGACGACAACTTTGCGCCGTGCACATTCCCGAAAAAGTTCTTTGATGTGGAAATCAGAAGCAGGGACGGCTGCTTTGAAACCTTCGGCAAGGTTGCCGCAGGCGGTTCTCAGGTTTTTGACCTGCCCTGCAACGAGGGAAATACAGAGTACGCTGTAACTGTAATCGGTGATATGCTTTCTTCACCAAGGTCACAGACAAGACGTGTCTGCTGTTGCTGCGGAAACACAAGCGGTGTAACCTTTATCTTTATGACATATGAGCCTGACTGTGAAACAAGATGTTATCATCCGTGCCCGCCACCATGTCCACCGCCTTGTCCGCCATGTCCTCCGCCGCATCATTCTCCGATGCCCTGCATTGAAATTCCGCCAAAACCTCCTGCATGTCCCTGCGAAGAAATGTTCATGTAGGCTTATACACAAGCAATACAAAACGGTGTTATTGAATTCAATAACACCGTTGCTTTTGTTATATTGTGAATTTGCCAACAAGATTTTTAAGCAGATCAGCCTGTCCAGAAAGCTCTTCTGAAGCGGCAGCACTCTGCTCTGCTGTTGCCGAGTTTGTCTGAACAACGCAGGAAATCTGTTCTACACCACTGCTTACCTGCATGAGTGCCGAAGCCTGTTTTGCGGAAGCTTCGGAAATAAGTTCAACGTTTCTTGTAACCTGTTCAGCGCTTTCAACGGCCTCAGCAAGACGTTCAGCGGTTTCGTCGGCAATTTCCTTACCGTGCTCAACAGCTGTAACACTGCTTTCAATAAGTGCGGCAGTGTTCTGTGAAGCCTCTGCGGATTTTGCCGCAAGCTGTCTTACTTCATCGGCAACAACTGCAAAGCCCTTGCCTGCCTCACCTGCACGTGCTGCTTCAACAGCGGCATTAAGTGCAAGAATATTTGTCTGGAATGCGATATCCTCGATAGCCTTGATAATTTCGCCAATCTGTGCTGAGGACTCTGCAATTTCGTCCATTGCCGCAACCATCTGCTGCATCTGCTTGTTACTTGCATCCATCTGCTCGGAAGCCTTTTCGGCAAGCTCACCAGCAACACGGGCGTTGTCTGCGTTTGTCTGAACAACATCAAGCACGTCATTGATTGTAGCTGAAAGTTCCTCAACGGCACTTGCCTGCTCAGTTGCACCCTGTGAAAGGGACTGTGCACCTGCAGAAACCTGCTCTGAACCCATTGAAACCTGACCCGAAGCGTCGAAGATTGTACGCATAGCCTCATTCTGAGAGGAAATTGTTTTTCTGAGGGAATCAAGAAGCGGCGCAAAATCACCCTTGTAGAGATAATCCCGTTCTGTATCGGCGGTAAGATTGCCGTCAGCAAGCTCGGTCATGAGGTTTGAAAGGTCGTTGATAATCTGCTGCAGCGAGTCGGCTGTTGTATAAAGAGCAGACATGAGAAGTCCTGTTTCGTCCTTTGCACCGTTAGCTTCGACAGGCGATGTCAGGTCACCCTCTGAAAGACGCTGGAGTCGTTTTACACAAGCTCCGATAGGCTTGGAAATTCCGCTTGCTATTATAAGCCCTAAAATTATCGAAACTACCACAGAAACGATAGTAATGCAAATGCTGACAACTGAAGCTGTAGAAGCCATCGAAGAAAGTGTCGCACTCGCTTCATCGCCGTCTGTTTCCTTGAGAGTAAGAAGCCCCTCCCAAGCGGTATAAAGCTCCTCATAAAGCGGGTCAAGGTCACGGATAGCCGCAGCCTGCGCTCTTGAAATTTCAGTAGCATCAAAGGTGTTACCCTGTTCGATAATAGGCTTTGAAGCGGTTATGTAAGCATCGTAAGCGGCGGAAATTTCAGCGTACTGTGCAATTTCGTCCTCAAGCTGCAAATTAGCGGAAATCTGCGCAGCGTAGGTATTATAAAGCTGCTCGTCCTCCTCAAGCTTTGCAAGCGCTTTTTTCATCTGCACGGTATCCTTGAAGCCTATTACATCACGCACCTGCTTATCATAGTCGGCAATAGTCATGATAGCCTTTCCTATGTCGCCCTGCGTGAAACCGTAATACACAAGGGTATTGTGGTGCTGATTGTTAAGGTTGCTCATCATAATATTAGCCACAACAGCTGAAAAAGTTGATATCAAAGAAATAATCACAAAGCTTATAATAAGCTTCGTTCTGATTTTCATATTTTTAAGCATATATGCAACCGCCTTTCAGTGGTATTGTTCATACCTTTAATTATACGATATATATGCATCTTTGTCAAAGATATCCATGCAGAAATTATACATGGTTTTTTGTTGCTTTTCAACAACTCCCAAAGTAGCAATCGGGAATTACATAGTGAAAATTACAATGTGGAGGTGCAGCAAAAATAAAATCCCTGCACCCGAAGATGCAGGGATTTGTTTCATCGTGTTACAAAGTAAGCAATGTTGCAATTCCGTACGCAATTACCGCAGAAATCAAACCTGTCAAAAAGGCTGAAAGCACCTTGTGCTTTGCTTCAGAAGCTTTAATTCTGTTCAGCAATCCCGATGTGTAAAAAGTAATCATAATCGGTGTAAGTGCAACAATAATAAGTGCGGCTGTACCAACAGTTTCCAGAAGATAGCTTTTTGCCGATAAATCAAACAGCTTTATTATAAGGTACACCGCCAGTGCAATCATACCCGAAATGCTTTCGCACCTGATTTTTTTAAGCAGCACCATCTTTTCGTTATCTGTATATTCCGCCGCCTTTAATACTGTTTCCTTGATTTCCTTGTCCATATTCTCACTTTTCCTTTCTCCGTCAATAATCTCACGGATATCAACATTGTAATAGTCTGCAATTTCTGCCAGCAGACTCAGGTCGGGCATATTCACTCCGTTTTCCCATCTTGAAACGGTACGGATTGATACGCCGAACACTTCCGCCAGTTGTTCCTGAGTAATTCCTTTTTCCTTGCGGAGTTCTTTGAGGAACCCGCCCGTTTTCTGCTGATTCATATTGATTACCTCCTTAATTGCATTGTATTACAATTCCGTGCTGAAAAACAGGACGCAAAGTGAGAAAATCGCCTGTTTTCCGTACCCGACACGCTATGTCAGGTTAAATTCTACCACATTATACCATATCTTAGCTGCAAAATCAACAAAAATCCCTGCACCCGAAGATGCAGGGATTAATATTAATCAGTAATTCAGTAATCGCGATTAAGCGAGTTCTGCAAAGTACTTGATTGTTCTTACCATCTGGGATGTGTAAGAGTTTTCGTTGTCGTACCAGGAAACTACCTGTACTTCATAGAGGTCATCAGCAATCTTAGCTACCATTGTCTGTGTAGCATCGAAGAGAGAACCGTATGTCATACCGATAACGTCGGAAGAAACGATCTGGTCTTCGTTGTAGCCGTAGGAAGCAGAAGCAGCAGCCTTCATAGCAGCGTTGATGCCTTCCTTAGTTACGTCTGTGCCCTTAACAACAGCTGTGAGGATTGTTGTGGAACCTGTTGGAACTGGAACTCTCTGAGCAGAACCGATGAGCTTGCCGTTGAGTTCAGGAATTACAAGACCGATAGCCTTAGCAGCACCTGTGGAGTTAGGAACGATGTTAGCAGCGCCAGCTCTTGCTCTTCTGAGGTCGCCCTTTCTGTGTGGACCGTCGAGGATCATCTGGTCACCTGTGTAAGCGTGGATTGTGCTCATGATACCGCTCTGGATTGGAGCATAATCGTTGAGAGCCTTAGCCATAGGAGCGAGGCAGTTTGTTGTACAGGAAGCAGCGGAGATGATTGTATCGCTAGCCTTGAGTGTGTTCTCGTTAACGGAGAATACGATTGTTGGGAGATCGTTACCAGCAGGAGCGGAGATAACAACCTTCTTAGCACCAGCATCGATGTGAGCCTGTGCCTTATCCTTAGAGCAGTAGAAGCCTGTGCACTCGAGAACTACGTCAACACCGAGTTCGCCCCATGGGAGTTCAGCAGCGTTAGCCTTAGCGTAGATTGTGAGTGTCTTGCCGTCAACTGTGATTGTACCAGCTTCATCATCAGCAACTACAGTGTGAACGTTTTCGCCCATCTTACCGCAGTAACCGCCCTGAGCTGTATCATACTTGAGAAGGTGAGCGAGCATGGAAGGCTTTGTGAGGTCGTTGATAGCAACTACATCATAACCTTCAGCACCAAACAGCTGTCTGAATGCGAGACGACCGATACGGCCAAAACCATTGATTGCAACTTTAACTGACATTGGAATTTCCTCCTAAAAGAAAAATTTTTTTCAGCGTCCTATATCTGAACACCGCATACATATATTTTACCCTATTTTGTTTTATTTTGCAATACCTTTTGATAAAAAAGTAAGAGTTTTTAATTTTTGTTTTTAATTTGGCAACTTTTTGCAGAGTTAGGAGTGTTGAGAGTTGAGAGTGGAGTTACTGAACGCAAGCGTTCGGTGTATTTTTCAGCTGCACATTCACTCACGACGTTTCACGCAGTGAAACTCGTAACCAAACCGCCTGCGGTTTGGTTTCCACACTCCACACTAAAAAAGAGCCACCCTTGCGAGTGACTCTGTACTATTAAATATGTGCCCTGATAACGCCGCAAACCTGATTTGAAAGACGTTCAACCTCGGCGGCATCCTCCTCGAAGCCGTCGAAAAAGCCGTTGCGCACCTTTGTCACAATCTCGGCAGCCTTGGCGGAAAGCTGGTCCATACCGAGATTTGCGGTAACACCCTTCATTTTGTGAGCCGCCGAAAGCAGCTTGTCGTAATCCTTTGCGGCAATAGCCTCGTGGATAGGTGTGACCCTGTCCTCGTCGGGAAACCTTGCAAGGAATTTCACGTAAATCTCTGAGTTGTTCATAAAACGGGAAATCGTTCCGTCAACGTCAACTCCTATTTCCCTGAGCGCATTGAGTAGATTGTTCTGAATCGTAGTAGTAGTATCCATAGAGAAGCTCGCTCCTTATTGAATTTGTGGCAGCTTGTAAGCTGTCAGCTATAATTATACATAAACCGACATATTTTGTCAAGCGTTAAAACTTTAACGTGTTACAGAATAAAAATTTTGATAAACATTATCCATAAAAAAATATAATTAGAATAGCAGTCTATGTATAAATTGCATAAAAAATTGGGCTTAAAATGTCTGTTAATGATATTGAAATCAGCAGAAAAGTGGTGTATAATGAGAATGTTAACAATGCAGATTGCATAAAATCTGCCTATTTTTATTGCGAAAGGGTGTACACAATGTCATTGAAGGTAATGGTATGCGACGATTCTATGTTTGTAC
>JAZUSM010000079.1:0-5504 GCA_045606725.1 Oscillospiraceae bacterium
ACCAATAACATCACCACAGGACAGTTTCTGAGAAACAACAGAAGAACGCTTACTTCAATGCTCAGAAGCCAGAACAGAATTACTACACAGCGTAAGTTCAACAGAGTTTCCGAAGACTCCGTAAACGGAAGCAAGGCGATGACAATCCGTCGCCAGCTGCGTGACCTTGATATCTATGAGGATAACCTCAGCACATCAAAGGAGCTTTTCGCTGCTGCTGAATCAAATCTTTATACTATCGCTCATGACATCTACATCAACCTTGAGGAAAAGCTTGTAACTGCTGTTAACGACACTTACGATGCTTTTGACCTTGATGTTATTGCTGTTGAGGTTGATCAGCTCGCTGAGCAGATGGTAAATACAATGAACATCGACTTCGCAGAAAGACAGCTTTACGGCGGAACAAGCAACGGCAAGACTCCGTTCGCAATTATAGAAGAAGCGGCTGTTGATGCTAACGGCAACCCTGTTCTTGATGACGCAGGCAATGCTGTTATGAAGAAGTTTGTAACCTATAACGGTGTCAAGCTCAATGACTCAAATGACCCAAGCACATTCCCTGGCTCAAATCCGATTTATGTTGATATCGGTCTTGGTATCAAGTACAATGATAACTATGAGGTTGATGCTCAGACAGCTCTCGACATTTCCCTCAATGGTGCGGAAATCACAGGCTGCGGCATGGCGGATGACGGTTACAGCCTTAACCTTATCCAGCTTACACTTGATGCTGCTGAGGCAATGAGAAACAATGACAGGGGAACTGTCAATGCTATAATTGACCGCGCAAACGAAGCTAACAACCACATCCTCACACAGATTGCAAAGCTCGGTACAAAGCAGAACAGCATTGATTTCCAGCTGAGCAAGACAGAGGACTACAGATTCAATCTTAAGGAAAGACAGAATCTTGTTGAAGGCACAGATATGGAAGAGGAAATCATCAATTACGAGGCAGTTATGGCGGCTTATGACGCTTCCCTCCAGATTGGCGCACAGCTTCTTCCTAAGAGTATTTTCGATTTTATCTGATCGGAATATACTATTATATAATGGAGTAAAATTTTTATAAAAGGGCGGCAGGGATCGCTGCCCGGGAAGGCGGTAATAATATGGAGCAGTTGTTAAGTATCAAGCATGTTCCTATAAAGGTTGAGGTCAAGGTTCAGAGAGCCGAACTCAAGCCTGTTGAAAACAACACCAGCACACCATCTGTACAGGTTTCCGCTAAGCAGGGAGGCGGCTTGAGGGTTGAGGCTAACCCTTACAGAGTCAATCTTTCCGAAAGCAGAAATTTTGACAGCTATGTTCCTTCGGTTAATACCGAAAACAGCTTCTCACTCACTTATGAGGCAATTGCAAGAATTGCAGAGGGCGGTCAGACTCAGAGTGCAGACAACAGCCAGTTCGCTGCACAGAAGTCCAAGAGCATTGAGGCTGTTCTTCAGTCACTTCCGAAGGGCAAGAACAACGCCGTAAGTTATTCTGACGGCACACTCAGCATTAATTATCAGATGCAGGGTAACAGTCCTGTTGATATCCAGGCTGATATGGCAGGCTTCGAGTTCGTTCCTGGAAGCATTGAGTTTGTTGTAACTCAGATGCCTGAGATCGATATCGAATATCTCGGTGAACCGATTTACTTCCCGAGAAGTGCTTCCCCTAATTACGAAGCACCCCTTGATGTAATGGCATAAGCCTTTTTCATACGGACAGAAAGGAAAAAAGTACAATGATTATTAAAACAAGAGATTTCGGCGAACAGACAATCTCCGAGGATAAGATTATAAACTTTCCTCACGGAATTTTTGCTTTTGAGGACGAACACCGCTTTATAATGCTTTCTCCTCTCGGTGAGGATAAATTCCCAGCATGGCTTCAGAGCGTTGATAATGAAAATCTTTGCTTTATAGTTTATGCACCTGAGCAGATTGTTGAAAATTATTCAATAACAGCGGACGCTGAAAGTCTTGCTGCTGCTGAGCTCGGTGAAAATGACGAGCCGCAGTATCTTGTGCTTGCGGTTGTTCCTGAGGAATACAAGGACACAACTGTTAACCTTAAAAGTCCGATTCTTATCAATCCTGTTAAGATGCTGGCAGTGCAGACTATCGCTGCTGAGAACTATCCGATTAAATTCCCTATCTTCAAGAAGGAGGGAGAATAATGCTGGTCATAACCCGTAAAAACAACGAGGGCGTTCGTATTGGTGATACAATTACTGTTACTGTTGTTGAAACTTCAAGGGACAGGGTTAAAATCGGCATTGACGCTCCCGCAGATGTAAGAATTATCCGAAATGAGCTTTTTGATACGGAAAGATTCAATATTCAGGCGGCAGTGCATAAGCCTGCGGCAGACCTGCTTTCACTGCTTCGCAGCCAGCAGGAAATCTGAAAATAAAATGAAAGGGCGGTAATACTATGGCAACAATCGGTGAAACTACCAGAATGGCTGGACTTATGTCCGGTCTTGATACAGAAGAACTTGTCAAGGCGATGTCTGCTAATACCAAGGCTCGTCTTAATTCCCAGAAGCAGAAGCTTCAGAAGCTCGAATGGAAGCAGGAAAGCTACCGTTCGGTAATTTCAAAGATTTCCGATTTCAAGAGCAAGTATCTTGATATTCTCGGTGAAAACTCAATCAAGGCAAATGCCACAATGAAGAAGTGCACAGCTACTTCTTCAAACGATAAGATTATTTCCGCAACTGCTTCCGCAGGTGCAACAGCTGCAAAGTATACTATTTCCAAGGCAACAGCTGCAACTGCTGCAAGCATTGATTCTGACGGTGCTGTTTCAAAGGGCGCTGTAAAGCTTGATTTCTCAAAGGCTGAAGCTGGAAAGAGCTATACTGTTGAGATCAACCTCGATGGTGTAACAAAGAAGATGACCTTCACAGGCGGCGCAGACGTTGAAGCTACAAAGGCTAACTTCCTTAATGCTGCAAACAGCACAATGTCTGACTATATGAACTCCGAACAGGCTTTTGAATTCAAGGACGGTACATCTATCCTTCAGTTCAAGAACGGAAATGACGGTGTTTATCATACTTTCGGTGTCGGCAGAAACGAGGCTGTAGGTCTTGATTCAAATACATCAAGCAAGATTACAACAGCTTCTACTCTCGATTCTATTGATTTTACCGAAAACCTTATTCCCGGTCCTGACGGAAAGTATAAGTTCAACATCAATGGCGTTGACTTTGAAGTAGTCGGCCACACAACAGTAGGCGCTCTTATCGATAAGGTAAACAACTCCGATGCAGGTGTAAAGCTTTCCTTCAGCAGCGTAGCACAGAGCTTTGAGCTTACTACAAAGGATACAGGTGCAGCAGCTGAAATCAATATGTCCCAGTCAAGCGGCAACCTGCTTAACTCCCTGTTCAATATTGACTCCAACACTCTTACTACAACAAATGCAGATAAGGGTACTATTGAATATAAGGAAATCAACGGTGATTTCAGCGTTGGTGTAACACCTACAATTCTCAACAGCCTCAAGAACGGCTTTGAAATTCCTAACGAGGGTGACCCTGATTACGACAAAAAGGCTGATGCATACAAATACAAGTTTTCTTTCACTGTAGGAGAAACTGAGTATAAGGATATTGAAATTGACCTTGGCGAGGCACTTAAAAAGAAGGATAATGATGAAACCTACACTCTTGAAGAAGTAGGTACTGCTCTCAATAAAGCTTTTGCAGACGCAGGTGTTACAGATGTAACATTCAGCTTCAGCGATGACGGAAAGCTCAAGGTAAGCTCCGATAAGGTTGTTACTTTTGGTGAAAATGATTTTATCATTCCGGAAGGCACTACAAATGAAGAAACAAAGAAGGCTGACGGCTCTTATGTTGTTGCTGAAAATGTTACTTCAATGACATTCAACGTAAACGGCGAAGAAAAGGTTGTCAATGCAAGCGGCGACAGCATGAAGCTTCAGGACCTCATTGATGCAGGTATTGTTACACTTGACAATGCAGGCGGCATTACTGCAGCTGCTGACCTTGACGGCGTAAGCGACGAAGCAAAGGCTTTCCTTAACGATGTTTTCAACAAGGATACAGGTGTTCAGGGCGCAAACGCTTCCGATACATTCAAGGCTTTCGGTACAAACAGCTCCATTACTGTAAGCAGCGACGGACAGAACTTTGTTACATATACAAGTGCGTCTAACTCCTTCAATTTTGACGGAACAAACATCAACCTGTCCAACGCAGGTGATTTTGAAGCACAGTCCGCAGATGATTACATCACTATCGATACTGCAAAGGACACAAGCAGCATCAAGGACAACATTGTAAAGTTCGTTGACGACTACAATAAGCTTCTCGAAGAAATTTACGGTGAAGTTACTACTTCCAGACCAAAGTCCAGCGGTTCCTACTATGATCCTCTTACTGAGGAACAGAAGGAAGAAATGTCTGAGGACGAAATTGAAAAGTGGGAAGAAAATGCAAAGAAGGGTCTTCTCTACCGTGACGGTAACGTTCAGAGATTCCTTTCCGATATCAGAGGCGTTATGTCTTCCGCAGTTGACGGAATGACTCTTGCATCAATGGGTATCACGCTCACAAAGAGCTGGTCCGACAACGGCAAGCTTGAAATTGATGAAAGCAAGCTTGACAACGCTATTGCAACATACGGCGACAAGATTGCTGACTTCTTCACTTCTGAAGACGGTCTTGCCGCAAGACTTGAAAAGTCCATCGACAACGCTATTTCCACAAAGTCAAAGAAGTATGGTTATCTCACATCCCTCGCAGGTATGAAGAATACCAAGACAGATACAGATAACCAGATTTACAGACAGATGGAATCCATCCAGAGCCTTATCGACAGACTCAATGATAAGTATGAAGCTGAACAGGAAAGCTACTGGCAGCGCTTTACAGCTCTTGAAAAGTATATGGCACAGGCTCAGCAGCAGCAGTCCTACTTTATGCAGGGCACATATTAACAGTAATTTCCTGAAAGGATTTGTATTATGATACAGCAGAATCCATACCAGAAGTATATGCAGCAATCGGTTTCTACAATGACACCGGGACAGATGGTTGTTGCGCTTTATGACAAGGCAATAACAGAGCTTAACAAGGCTATATACTTCATAGAAGAGGAACCGAGTATTCCTAAGGCTCATAATTCGATAACAAGAGTTGCTGATATAGTGGATACTCTCGATGCTCATCTTAAAGAAAAGTATGAGATTTCAAAGAATCTTGCGGCAATGTATCAGTATTTCCGTGAAAATCTTATTCGTGCAAACGTCAAGAAGGATGCTGAAATACTGAGAATGCTTCTTCCGTTCTTTCAAGAGCTGAGAGATGCGTTTGCGCAGGCTTCCAAAGGCTTTTAAAGGAGGTCTTTTATGAATAATAAGCCCCTCCTTAACCTTGTAGACAAAAAGATCCGTGAGATGGAACGTTACAGCGAGATTACAAACCGTATGCTGTACGAGGACATTGACGGATTAGGCGAGCTGCTTGAAGTACGTCAG
>JAZUSM010000080.1:0-7942 GCA_045606725.1 Oscillospiraceae bacterium
GGATTATCATAACTACGTCAACTTTACCAAGAAAAAGACTTTTGATTCCTTCAAGGAAAATATCCTTGCAAGAACCGCCGTAAATACAGGTGTTGATTTCAACGAAGATGACAAATATATCACTCTTTCTACTTGTTCAAACGAATTTGAACCATCACGTTTTGTTGTAATCGGAAGACGTGTCCGTGACGGCGAAAGCCCTGAGGTTGATACATCGCTTGCTGAAATCAATGAGGATATGCTTGAGCCTGATTATAATTTTATCTATAACCAGTAAGAGGTATCTTAAACTATGCCCAATAATGAAGAAAAAAAATATACGGTGGATGATATTCTCGAGGAGTACGACAATGCCATGGCTGAAAAAAAGAGCCATGACGAGAAAGCTTTGAACGAAGAAATTCAGAATGAAGAGCCTGTAATTGAGGAAACTCCGAGAGAAAATCTTCCAGAAGAAATTTCCGATGACGATGAGATTAATGAGGAGCAGGAATTTGTCTCCGAAGAACACTCATCTGAGTACGGCTATAAAAAAAATGAACTTTTCGATGAATTCAGTACAGGCAATTCAGAAGAAGCGGAGGACGCTTCCGATGAATGTGAAGAGGAAATTTTCATGGCAGACAATGATGACGATGATGTGGAAATTGCCGAGGAAATACTTGAAATTGACAGGTCGGAAGCGGAAAATGCTGATATCATTCTTGAAAGTGAAGATACACTTGAAAAAATGGTTGAAAACGCCTTGCTTGAAGAGTCTTCACTCTGGAAAGACAATATAGATACCGTGGAAATGACCGAAAAGGACGCAGCTGAATTTGTTCAGATACCTGAGGAAACTCCTGAAAAAACTGAAACAGAAGCCGAGCAAAAAGAAGAAACAGCCGGAACAGAAGAGAAAACTGCTTCTGTTGCTGAAAATCAGCGGGAATCTACGATAGTTGAAAACTCTGTTGAAGAAGAAATTCCCGAGGAAGACGTGAATGATAAATTCATAAAAAGATTCCTTAAAGGCGTTTTGCCATGGAAAGGCGACAGCGTCGGTGAAATTATCAGAAAAATAATTTTTCTTGTAGCTGTAATTGTCTTTATCGGTGCAGGAGTGATGCTTGTCAGCACGCTTATGCAGTCAGGTGAAGCTGTTGAGGATAAAAAGTTAAATCAGAGTATTATCACAACCACTGTTGCAACAGCAATAGACAGCGACGGAAATGTTGTTACAGTTGCTCCGACAGAGGAAGAAATTGCCGAGCATAACTTTAATGTTGCTGAGCATTTCAAGAGCATCAATGAGGATTACATAGGATACCTTGAAGTTGAGGGCTGCGATATCTATGAGCCGATAATGCAGGGTGATGATAATGATTATTACCTCGACCACAACTACTACGGCGGAACAAATAAAGCAGGAACGGTTTTCCTTGATTACCGATGTAAAGTAAGAGAAGACTATATCTCTCCGAATATTGTTTTCTACGGTCACAATCAGGAAGACGGAACTATGTTTGGTAACCTTAAGGATTACAAGCAGAATGTGGAGTTCTATCAGGAAAATCCGCTTATCAAGTTCAGTCCTGAGTTTGAAACAGGTGAGTATGTAATCTATGGTTATTTTGTAACTCATGTAAGACCGGAACAGCACAGCAGTGGTATTGTTTTTCATTACCACGACTATATCGAAACACTTAATGACGAGGAAACTTTCAATTGGTATATTGATGAGGTGCAGAAGCGCAACCAGATTGTATCTCCGGTAGATGTTCAGTACGGTGACAAGCTCCTTTGCCTCTCAACATGTTCCAATGAATTTTCCGATTCACGTTTTGTTGTCTTTGCACGTCGTCTGCGTGAAGGCGAAACAATCGATGATTTTGATTTTTCGGAAACATATCTCAATTACAATGCCGAAGGGGTTGACTGGGAAGCAATTATGTCCAACGAAACAACCCTGACGGAAGAAACCGAAGAAACGGAAGAATCAGAGGAAATTGAGGAAAACTCCGAAACAGAGGAAACTGAAGCAACCGAAGAAACTACTGTTGCTGAAGAAAATGAGAACGTTACTACAACAAAGAAAAAGAAATATAAAAGCTATGCAGAAATAATGAAGGAAAAGAAAACAGCAACCAAAACAGAAGCAACAGAAACTTCTGCAACTGAGGAAAATGAAAGCGAAGCCGTTTCCGACGGTGAAGAATCTGCAGAAACTTCTGCTCCGGGTGAAACGGAAGAAGCAGTGGAAACTACCGTACCTCCCGAAAGTGTTGCTTCCGAGGAAACAACTGTTACTCCATAGCTTAACGTGCAGAAAAAGAAAGGAATGGTTACCCAATGGCAATGTCGGATGAAGTCCGTGCAGCTCCCAGATATAAGCAGCCACAGAAGAAACAGAAAAAAGGTTTTGTGGAAAGCTTCATACCGCTGAAAGGCGATAAGCCAAATGAAATTATCAGTAAGGTTATTGTCCTTATTTCCATTTTTGCATTGGTGGTTTGCGCAGTTGTTCTTGCTGTGTATTTCTATCATATTTTTGAAGCCAAGCAGAATCAGAAGGATTTAAGCAACAAGTATCATATCTTCAATAACCTCAGCGGTCAGGTTCAGGAGGGTGAAGCTATTGAAACAACACCTCCGACAGTTGAAATTACCGATGACGGCGAAATAATCAGAAATCCACTTGTTAATATGGCTTTTGCCGAGGAAATGCTGGCAATCAACGAGGATTACGCAGGTTATGTTTCAATTCCTGGTGTAATGAGCGAGGCTGTGGTGCAGGCGGAGGACAACGAGTATTACCTCAAAAAGAATATCTACGGTCAGACACGTTCCTGCGGTACGGTTTATGCCGACTACCGAAACGTTGTTAACGACTATGCTGATTTGCAGTCCGACAATATAATTCTCTATGGTCATAATCAGCGTGACGGAACAATGTTCGGTCAGATGGACTTTTACAAATGGGACGCAAAATACTGGCTCCAGAATCCATATATCTATTTTGACAACAAGTATGAGCAGAGCACATATGTTATCATTGCTTCATTTGTTATAAATACCGAGCCGGAGCATGATAACGGAAATGTTTTTGATTACCACAACTATATTAATTTTGACAAGAATCATACGTTTGAAAGCTTTATTGAGGAGCTTAACGAAAGAAGCCATTTCCATACTGGCATTGATGTCAATGAAAATGACAAGTTCCTCACTCTTTCAACCTGTTCCTATGAGTGGGAGCCTGCGCGTCATGTTATTATAGGCAGAAAGCTCCGTGCTGATGAAACAATTGAAAATCTTGATACAACAGGTTTTGCGGTAAATTCCAATCCTAAGTGGCCTGCTGTATATTATAAGTATAACGGCGGTACATACGTAGAATAAAAGGACGCAAAAAAGGAGGGGATAAAAATGAAGCTGAATACCACGCTCAGCGGTATTGCTGCGCTTCTTCTTGTGGGTGTTTTCTATACGTTTGCTTTCATGGTAGAGGACGTTGATGATAATGCAATTTCAATGGAGTATTATTATTCCACTGAAACAGATGCGGCAACTGTAACTGAAATTACATATAAGGATATAGACGCCGAAGTTGTGGAAACAATTGATGTTCCTAAGATTAAAGCAGAAACTGAAATTGTTGAAGCCGTACCTGTTCTGCCTGTCGATAAAGCTGCGGATATCAATGAGGAGAACGCTTCTTCAGATATTGCAGAAAATAAGCAGGAAGAATCTGTTGTGACAACTGCTGCGCCTGCTGAAGAGGAAACAGAGAAAACCGTCTCAGCTGCTCCCGAAATCAAACCTTCAGAGGAAGCACCTGAGATTGAGGACGAAGAGATTGAGTATCCCGAGGATTTTGACGTTGACGAATATGATAATGAAAGTGCCGAAGCTAAGGAACAATCTGTTTTCGGTGAGGACGCAAATAAGGATAAAATTCTTTCCAATGCTGAAGAAGAACTGATAATAGAAGAAACAACAGCTCCCGAAACCGAGGCGGCATTTGATACCGCACCTGTATTCGGAGAAAATGAATTTCCTGATAATAATATCCCCGATGCGTCAGATGATATTATAATTACACTTTGGGTTGATGAACCCGTTCAGAGTACAGAAACTTCCGTATCCGTAAATGTAGGCGGAGGAACTGATATCTCAACCGACGAAACCTTTACTGCAAAATTCAATGGCAGTACACAGACAGTGAATGCCTATGACCTCATCTGCCAGATTGTAAACAATGAAATTTCCGCAAGCTTCAGCGATGAAGCAATCAAGGCACAGGCAGTTGCCGCTTATTCTTATGTGAAATACCATAACGTAAACGGTCTTACTCCGTCTGTACTTGTAAAGGGTAATGTTCCTCAGCGTATCAAGGACCTGGTATCCGAGGTATGGGGTGTGTGCTGCTATTATAACGGAAGCGTTGCACAGACTGTCTATATGGCTTCCTCATCAGGCTATACAACAGATGCAAAAAACGTATGGGGCAGCAGTGTTCCTTATCTCAAGAGCGTGTATTGCCCGTTTGATGTGACAAGCGACCCGAATTACGGCTATCAGATGAAGGTAAGCGAGTCGGATATGCGTACACTTACAGAAGAAAAACTTGGAATAATCCTTTCAGGAAATCCTGAAAACTGGTTTACTGTGACAGAAATTATTGACGGAAATTATGTTGCTAAGGTAAATATTGATGGACAAAAGATTATATCAGGGCGCTCAATGCGTGAGTCTATCCTCAATTATAAGCTGAAAAGCACCGCTTTTGAGGTTTCTTACAGCGATGGATACTTCATATTTACTACATATGGCTATGGTCACGGTGTCGGAATGAGCCAGAACGGTGCGAATATTCTTGCAAAACAGGGTTATTCTTATGAACAGATACTCAAACATTATTTTACGGGAATTGAAGTGCTATGACTATTTATGAAATAATTACCAAGAAAAAGCATAACGCCGAATTAAGTACAGAGGAAATCAATTGGATTGTTGCCGGATATGTATCCGGCAGCATTCCCGATTATCAGATGTCCGCACTTCTTATGGCGATATGCTTTTGTTCGTTATCGGACAGAGAAACAACCGACCTGACTCTTGCAATGGCAAGGTCAGGGGATATGATTAAACCCGAAACAGGCGGCTTTAATGTTGATAAACACAGTACAGGCGGTGCAGGCGATAAAACAACCCTTATAGTTGCGCCAATCGTTGCAGCTTGTGGTGTGTGCGTGCCAAAAATGTCTGGCAGAGGCCTTGGCCACACAGGCGGTACAATCGATAAGCTGGAGTCAATTCCGGGCTTTAAAACAGAAATACCTTTTGAGCAGTTTGTTGATAATGTAAAAAAAGCAGGCCTTGCTGTTGCAGGGCAAACAGGTTCACTTGTGCCTGCCGATAAGAAGATTTACGCATTGCGCAATGCAACCGCCACAGTTGACAGTATACCTCTAATATGCTCATCAATTATGAGCAAGAAGCTTGCAACAGGTGCAGACGGAATTGTCCTTGACGTTAAGGTTGGAGACGGCGCATTTATGAAAACCTATGAGGACGCCGAAAAACTTGCCGAAGCAATGGTACGCGTGGGTAAGCTCGCAGGAAGAAAATGTTCCGCCGTTATTACAGATATGGAAAAGCCACTGGGGCGTGCCGTAGGTAATTCTCTTGAGGTTATCGAAGCAATTGAAGCGCTTAAAGGAAATGCCCCTGAAGATCTGATGGAGGTTTCCCTCGTTCTCGCTTCAGAAATGCTTTATACAGCCGGAAAGGGAACAAGCAATGAATGCAGAAAAATGGCTGAGAAAGCCATTTCAAGCGGTAAAGCACTCGGTAAGTTGCGTGAAATGATTGAATTGCAGCACGGCAATCCTGATGTTATCAGCGACTATACAATTTTTACACAGCCAAAGCGTTCAAAGGAAATCTTTGCTGAAGAAGATGGCTTTATAGAAGGAATTTCCTGCGAAAAAACAGGACTTGTCTCCCTTAAACTCGGTGCAGGACGTGAAACTAAGGAAGCAGATATTGATTTTACTGCAGGAATTATCTTTGAAAAAACTGTTGGAGATAAGGTTTCGAAGGGTGATAAGCTTGCAACGCTTTACACTTCAACAGAGTGTGATATTAACGGAATTGCAGAAGAATTCGTTTCTGTTTTCTCCTATAGTACTGAAAAAAAGTGTTCAGAAAAAATTGTAAAAAAAATTATAAAAGGGTATTGACATTTAATATTATATGTAGTATAATATTGTTGTCAAGCAAAATAGAAGAATATCCACATACAAATTTTGAATGGAGGAATTTATAATGAGCGATATCATCAAAAAGATTACTGACACAATCACAGAAACAGGTAAGAACGTAGGCGAAAAGACAAAGCAGGTTGGCAACACTGCAAAGCTGAACGCAAAGATTATTTCTTCCGAGCGTTCCATCAGCGAGAATTATACACTTATCGGTAAGTATTACTATGATATGTATAAGGAAAATCCTGATGCAGAGATTGCAGACGCAGTTAACTCTGTAACAGCTTCCCTCGAAACAATCGCTGAAATGAAGAGTCAGATTCTTGCAATCAAGGGCCTTGTAAAGTGCAACTGCGGTGCAAGCTGTCCTATCGAGGATTCTTTCTGCGGCAAGTGCGGTGCAGTGCTTGAAAAGCCTGAGCCTGTTGTTGAGGAAGAAGTTGTTGAAGAAGCTGCTGAAGAAAAGGCTGACATCGAAATCGTTGTTGCTGAAGAAGTTGCAGCTGAGGATGCTTCTGAAGAATAAGCTGAATAATACTAAATGCCCCCATGGACTGATGCATCGCCCCAAATTGTACGGACAGCACAAAAACACCCCTCTATGGTGTAAATAATAAGTTTTAAGCAACATACTGACTTCGTTTTTCATACGGAGTCAGTTTTGTTTTGAGTTGAATACGTTGGTTGTTGTAGAAATCAATGTACTGACTTATGAGGAGGCGAGCCTCCTCATAAGTCTTGAGCTTCACCCGATAAATGCACTCTGTTTTCAGAATTGAAAAGAAATTTTCAGCTAAAGCGTTATCATAAGGGTTGCCACGTCTTGACATTGATGGTGTAATGCGGTATGATTGTGTTAGCTTAAAATATCCGTGTGAGGTATATTGAAAGCCTTGGTCACTGTGGAGTTGCAGCTCCCCGGTGACCTTTTCCTTTCTCTTGGCAGCCTTGATTGTTTCCAATACAAGCTGTACATTCTGCGTTGTGCTTGTTTTGTAGGCAACAATGCTGTTGTCAAACAAATCTCTGATGACAGAAAGGTACAATACACCCTGCTGTGTATGTATATATGAAATATCAGTAACCCATTTCTGATTTGGTCTTTCAGCCTTGAAGTCCCTGTTCAGCAGATTTGGATATTTGTACAGAGCCTGACTGTAATAATGATACTTCTTACGTCTGACAACCGAAAGAAGATTGTATTTCTGCATTACTCGAAGTACTGTTTTAGGATTATGATGAATACCATTTCTTTCAAGCCATAGGTGTACTCTGCGGTAACCGTAAGTTTTACCACACTTTTGCTGGCATTCTTCAATTTTATTAGCAAGTGACAAGTCTTTTGCTGGTATATCCATCCGCTTAACAAAGTCATAATATCCGCTTCTTGATACATCGAAAAATCTGCACATTTCGCTGATGGCATACTTCTCCCTGTGGCGATAGATTACAAGATATTTTACTGACGTTCTCACTTCCTTCCTGTTAGCGAGAGAAAATCCCGCATCAATTCATTTTCCATTTTCAGAGCCTTGATTTTTGCTTCCTTACGGGCAAGCATATATTTCAGTTCAGCTATCTTATCTTGTTCATTGACGACACAATTCTTTGGTGGTCTGCCTTTCTTTTTCAAGGCTATTCCTGCTTTAAGTTTTTCTTGTCTGCGTCGATACCTATTCAGAAAACTCTTT
>JAZUSM010000081.1:0-23965 GCA_045606725.1 Oscillospiraceae bacterium
GACCCCGATTTACTATCCATCGGGCAACCCACACATCGGTCACTGCTACACAACCGTTGCATGTGACTCCATCGCTCGCTACAAGCGAATGCAGGGCTATGATGTAATGTTCCTCACAGGTACTGACGAACACGGTCAGAAAATCGAAAACAAGGCAAAGGAACAGGGTGTTACACCAAAGCAGTACGTTGATCCTATCGTTGACAATTTCAAAAGATTATGGTCAACTATGAATATCAGCTATGACAGATATATCCGTACTACTGACCCTTACCACATCGAAACCGTACAGAAAATCTTCAAGGCTCTTTATGACAAGGGCTACATCTATAAGGGCAAGTATACAGGCAAGTACTGTACTCCATGCGAAAGCTTCTGGACTGAATCACAGCTCGTTGACGGCAAGTGCCCCGACTGCGGACGTGAAGTAATCGAGGCTGACGAGGAAGCTTACTTCCTCCGCCTTTCCGATTTTGCTGACAAAATCGAGAAATTCCTTACAGAAACAGACTACCTCCAGCCTAAGAGCCGTGTAAATGAAATGGTAAACAACTTCATCAAGCCCGGCCTCGAAGACCTCTGCGTTTCAAGAACAACTTTTACATGGGGCGTACCTGTTGACTTTGATGAGGGACATGTTGTATATGTATGGGTTGACGCACTTTCCAACTATATCAGTGCCCTCGGCTATGAAAACAGCGAATACAACGACTACGACAAATACTGGCCTGCTGATATGCATATGACAGCAAAGGAAATCGTCCGTTTCCACTCTATCGTATGGCCTGCAATCCTTATGATGCTTGATCTGCCGCTTCCGAAGCGTCTTTACGGCCACGGCTGGATCAACTTCAACGGTCAGAAAATGAGTAAGTCTATCGGTAATGTTATCGACCCGTTTGTCCTCGCAGAGCGTTACGGCGTTGACTCGGTACGTTACCAGATCCTCCGCGATATGCCTTATGGCTCAGACTGCAACTTCTCCAATGAAATCATGATCGGACGTATCAATACTGACCTTGCAAATGACCTCGGCAACCTCGTTTCCAGAACTGTTGCAATGGTTGTGAAATACTTTGACGGAACACTGGGCGGCGAAAAGCAGGAAGGTGCTGAGGACGGCGCTCTCATTGAGTCTGTAAAGACTCTCAGAAGCAAGATTGACGAAGCTGTGGAAAGTGCACAGCTCAGCAACGCTCTTGCTGAAATTTTCAAGGTAATTTCTTCTGCAAACAAATATATCGACGAAACTGCTCCTTGGGTGCTTGCCAAGGAAGAAAGCAGCAAGCCAAGACTTCGTGCTGTTCTTTATAACCTGCTCGAAACAATCCGTGTTACAACAACTCTCCTCTCCGCATTCATGCCTACAGATATGCCTAAGGTATGGGAGCAGATAGGCGCAGCTGCTGAGCACGTTACTTACGAAAAGGCGGCTGAATACGGCGTGCTTCCTGCTGACGTAACCGTCAAGAAGGGCGACGTTATCTTCCCGCGTATCGATGTTGAAAAGGAAATCGAAGCACTCAACGCTCTGCTTGCAGCTGACGCTCCTGCTGATGACGCTGACAAGGCTAATCTTGTTCCTATTTCCGAAACAATCGGCATTGACGATTTCTGCAAGGTTGACCTCAGAGTTGCAGAGGTTAAGGAATGCGAGAAAATTCCTAAGGCAAAGAAGCTTTTGAAGCTCCAGCTTGACGACGGCTTCGGTCTGCGTCAGGTTGTTTCAGGTATCGCAAAATGGTACGAACCTGCTGACCTTATCGGCAAGAAGGTTATCGTTGTAGCAAACCTCTCTCCTGCAAAGCTTTGCGGAGTTGAGTCCAACGGTATGATTGTTGCCGCTTCCATCGGCGAGGATGCAAAGGTGCTCTTCGTTGACAAGGATATCCCTAACGGTTCAAAATTAAGCTAAGATAAAAAATCACCTTTGACTTTGTGTCAAGGGTGATTTTGCTATATAATGCGCTGATTTTCAATTTTTTTGAAAAAAATTATAATTTTTTTCAAAAAAAGCAAGACAAAACAAATTATTTATGTTATAATTATACTAAGCTATAATAAAACAGAACCGTAAAACTGTTTGCGGTTTCGGAAAGGAAGTACATATGACCCATGAGAAGTCCTGCGGCGCTATCGTCTACCGCAGGTATCACGGAAATATCGAAATACTGCTCATCAAGCATATCAACAGCGGTCACTGGTCTTTCCCGAAAGGACATGTCGAGGAGGGCGAAACCGAGGTTGAAACTGCCCAGAGAGAAATCAAGGAAGAAACAGGTATTGATGTTATCATCGACCCTACCTTCCGTGAAACTGTTCAGTATTTCCCTCGTAAGGACACACAAAAGGTTGTTGTCTACTTTATTGCAAAAGCAAAAAATTATGATTTTGTCCCTCAGGAGGAGGAAATCGCCGAAATCAAATGGGTTGACATCGGGCACGCTACTGCCGTGCTTACCTATGAAAATGACAAATCCATTGTAAACAAGGCAAAAAAAGCTATCAGGGATTAAAAGCAAAGCACTGCATTTTCATGCAGTGCTTGTTTTTTATGTGTTATTCTGTGCGGAAAGCTTTGCACTTTTGGAACGTCTTATAAGTTCCTCCGCTTCGAAAGCAATGTATTCCGTGCAAGGCGCTTCCAGTGACATTCTTGCATAAATCACCGCGTCGTCATATTTACCCATATTGAACAGGTTACATGACTTGACATAAGACACAAATGACTTTCCGTAACGTCTCATTTTTCTCGGAAGTGACTTCCATTTTATCTTGTCAGCCGTATCAATCGCTGAGTTGTAAAGTCCTGCCTCAGTCTGATACAGTGCAAGTACAGCCATGACAATATCGTTGTCGGAATAAGTATCCAGATAATAAATTCCGTCATCGTAAGCCCTTGCTGCACCGTCAGCGTCATTCTGAATAACCTTGAGCGCCATTTTCACGCAGTAATAGTACGCAACCGTACGGTAATCACCTGTTGTCTGCGCAATATCCGTTATGCTTACCATATCAACAGAATCAAGCGTTTTTTCGGCAGCTTCATATTCGCCCCTCATACAGTAAACGCAGGCTGCCTCTATGTAAAGGATATTCTTCATGTCATCACGGGCGTTTTCAAAAAGCTTGCTTGTGTAGTTGGAGGAAAAGCCCTCCTCGTTCATTATCGCAAACAGCTGCTTGCGGAGTTTTTTTCGGGGAGCTTTTTTTACCGCCTCACCTATAATATATGTAAGAACAGCAAGAACAAGTGAACATACGCACATATAGGGCGCATACATGATTATTTCAAGCGGCTTTGCAGACATAAGCAGCGTCTGTAGCATCCTCACCGCAAAGCCTGCACAGCAGCCGAGTATGAGATAAATTCCCCACCAGACGCTTATGCCCTTTGCAACAACCAGCAGCTTTCTATTGAGCTTCATTGCTTTTCCTCCTGTTCCGTTTCATATTTATGTTTGAATTTATGCAAGCTTCGCTCTCATTTCCTCAATGAGCGCATTTATATCCTCGTCGCTGTATTTTGCACCGTCCCATATCTCGTGCGCAACAACAGCCTGCCAAACCAGCATAGCCATGCCGCCGATAGCCTTGATACCGTTATCCTGCGCAATCTGCATAAGCTTTGTAACGTTCGGGTTGTAGATAACGTCGAACACGCACTTGCAGTTTTTGATTACGTCCTCGCTTACGGGACAGTCGTCCACCTTAGGGAACATTCCCACGGGACTTGCGTTCATCAGCAAATCGAATTCACCCTCGATTTCGTCATGAGTGATAACCTTGATTTTTGCGTCGGGATTAAGTGCACGCGCTTCCTCGGCAGCAGCCTCTGCACCTGCGATAAACTCAGGCAGGGAAACAATTGTCAGGTCAGCACCGTGAAGTGCAGCCTCAATTGCCATCATTCTGCCCACGCCGCCGCAGCCAATCTGCAGAACCTTTCCGTCAAGCTTTGCGCCGCCTGCTTCAAGGGAACGGAGAAAGCCGTAGCAGTCGGTATTGTAACCGATACGCTTGCCGTCCTTTACAGCAACGCAGTTTACGGAATTGTAGCGCTTTGCGGACTCGTCAAGACCGTCAATATGCTTGATAATCTCAACCTTGTATGGGATAGTGATGTTATAGCCGCCAAGGCTGTTGAGGTATTCGATTTTGTCCGCAAGGATTTCGGGAGCAAACTCGCAAACCTCGTATTCAGCGTCAGCCTTGCCGTCAAGCTCGAACAATCTTTTATGTATCGGAGGGGACATCGTGTGTCCGAGAGGGTAGCCTAATAAACCGTACTTAGCCATAGTAATCAATCCTTACTTCTTAGCAGTTTTCTTTGCAGGCTTCTTAGCAGCCTTGTCAGCCTTCTTGCCGTTCTTGCCCATAACTTCAATCATCTTCTGAAGCTCAAGAGCCTTGTCAATGCTGCCCTCAACCTTGAGTCTGCCTGTTGTGAAAGCGGCAACTGCGTTGAGAGAGCCGTCTGCAATCTTGATGAAGTCCTCAGCGGAAGCAATAAGAATTGCATCACGGTCATAGTATTCATATGGAGCAACGTCGAGAGCGTCGTTCTTATACGCTATATAGAAAGCACCCTCGCCCTCGCCTGTAATATTTACCTGAATTGCGAAATCACCCTTGTAGCCTGTGATATCGCCGCCTGTAAAGGCTTCCTTAGCCTGTGTAAAAATTTCTTCGTAAGTCATCTTTCATTCTTCTCCAAACTATATTTTGATTACTTGAACAGCTCCAGAGCCTTGCCCAGAGTCTTTTCATTTTCAACATTTACAGCGTTTACGCCCTTGAGTGTTTTCTTTACAAGTCCTGTCAGCACCTTGTTAGGACCAAGCTCAACAAAGTTTTCGTAGCCCTCCGCCTGAAGCGCCGCAAGCTCAGATGTGAACTTTACAGGGGAAACAATGTGCTTTGCAAGCTTTTCCGGCATACCGTCAAATTCGGTCATTTCTGCGCCGAGAAGGTTGGAATAGAAAGCAACGGAAGGCTTGTTGAATGTGATGTTCATTTCCTTCAGTGCAGCTTCAAATTCTTCAGCGGCAGGCTGCATAAGCTTTGAATGGAAAGCGGAGGAAACGCCCAGCTTTACTGCCTTTGCGCCCATTTCTGCAAACTTTGCAGCAGCAGCTTCAGCGGCAGCTGTTTCGCCTGCGATAACTGTCTGTGCGGCGGAATTGTAGTTTACAGGTACAACGTAACCGTCGATTGAAGCACACACTTCCTCGATTTCTTCAGCTGTCTTGCCCAGTACAGCGTACATTGCGCCGTCGCTGTTTTCAGCAGCCTTCTGCATTGCCTGCGCTCTTGCCTTGATTACCTTGAAGCCGTCCTCAAAGGAAAGCACGCCGCTTGCAACCATAGCCGCATACTCACCGAGGGAGTGACCTGCAACTGCGGAGAACTCAACACCGTTTTTCTTCATTATTTCAAAAGCCACGAGAGAGGTTGCCATGATAGCAGGCTGGGAAATTACAGTCTGCGCAAGCTCCTCCTCAGTGGAGTTGTTGATTTTTTCAGCAAGGTCAAAGCCGAGGATTTCACTTGCTCTTGCGTACACGTCGATATCGGGATACGCTTCGCAAAGTTCCTTGCCCATACCTACATACTGAGAACCCTGTCCCGAAAAGAGAAATACAGTTTTTGCCATTATACATAATCCTTTCAATATTTTCCGCCGTTCCAGCCGTATTTTGTGCTTTTATGCAGAATACAGCGGATTTATGCGGAAAAATTTTTATCCCTTTCAGCAGTTTATTCCACGAAAGCTGTTGACAACCGCCGTGAAAAAAGTTACAATAATAGTATATGTGTAACTTCGGTTTAGCTTGATAAAGAGTCACTATTACTAATATACCATATATATTGTAAAATTACAAGAGATTGCCAAGATTTTTTTGCGCAATTATGATACGGAGGTAAACAAATTGTTCGGAATTGAAATTCTGGGTATGGGTACTTATAACCCGTCCATTTGTATAACAAACGAAGATATGGCAAAAATCGTTGAAACAAACGATGAGTGGATTACCACAAGAACAGGTATCAGCTCCAGAAATTTTTCAGACGGTGAGCCTACATGGAAAATGGGTGTTGAAGCCGCTAAGAAAGCAATCGAAGCGGCAGGAGTTTCTCCCGAAGAAATCGGCCTTATCATCGACGCAACAATTACAGGCGATTTTGCTACACCTTCAACAGCCTGCGTTATTCAGGGCAAAATCGGTGCAGTAAACGCTGCTGCGTTCGACCTGAGCGCTGCTTGTTCGGGCTTTGTTTACAGCGTTGACGTTGCAAAGCGTTTTCTCCAGACTGACGACAACCTTAAATATGTTCTCGTTGTCGCAAACGAAAATCTTTCAAGAATTATTGACTTTACAGACCGTTCAAGCTGTATTCTTTTCGGTGACGGCGCGGCGGCAGCTGTAATCGGCAAATCCGACAAGCTTTATTCAAGTCACCTCGGCGCTGACGGCACAGGGGCACACTTCCTTTACGCTAAGCACGCTGACGTGAAGCACCCGTTCAGAACAAAGCCTTCCGAAATGACAGAGGGCGAGTTCGGAAACCCTGTTGACCTTCTTGCGCAGGACGGCAAGGAAGTTTACAAGTTTGCTACAAAGGCACTTCCTCTTGCGGCTGCAAAGGCAATTGAAAAGGCAGGGATTGACATTGACACAATCGACTGGTTCGTGCCGCATCAGGCAAATATCAGAATTATCGAAACCGCCGCAAAAAATCTCGGTGTTTCAATGGATAAATTTATCGTGAACATCTCAACCCACGGCAACACATCAGGTGTTTCCATTCCGCTTGCGCTTTCGGAAGCAATTGAAAACGGCACAATCAAGAAGGGTGACAGAATTTGCCTTGTAGGCTTCGGTGCAGGTCTTACACTCGGCGCAATAATTATGGATTATTAAAAATAAGGAGTAACAATGCTTTACGACTACTATAACACGGAAACGTGGAATATGGTTGATTTATACATCAACCGCATATTCGAGTTTCTGACACAGAAAAGCGTTGTCGTGCTGATAATTCAGGCTATTACTCTTGCTTTTTCGGCATGGGACAAGAACAGCGGCCTGTTCGTAATCCTTGCAAATATCGGCGTTTATTCGGTGTATGGCAGTATATCAATGTGGATAAGCATCCGCCGCCGTGAACTTGCTGAAAAAAAGCTTGACGAGCACAGAAAAAAACAGTACGACCGTTCAATAGATGTGCGGCGCGACGAGCAGCTTTACAGCGAGCTGTTTATTCCCGTAAAGGAGCAGTCTGCCGCTGAAAGACCGGATAAAACATTTTACTTACAGAACAATCATCTAGAATTATACATTTAGTAAAATACCGAAAGAAGGAAAATACAATGGCTAAAACAGCAATTATCACAGGCTCATCAAGAGGTATCGGTGCAGCAATCGCTATGCGCCTTGCAAAGGACGGCTACAATATCGCCCTTAACGACCTTAACGAGTCTATGTTTGAAAATAATACAATCGCAGACGATATCCGTGCTCTCGGCGTCGAAGTTGAAATTTTCTGCGCAGACGTTTCCAAGTATGAGGACTGCGAAAATATGGTCAAGGCTGTCAAGGAGCGTTTCGGCACAATTGACGCGCTTGTAAACAACGCAGGTATCACACGTGACGGTCTTATGGCAAGAATGCCTGAGGAGCAGTACGATATGGTTATCGCTGTAAATCAGAAGAGCGTGTTCAATATGATGAAGCTTGCGGGCAACGTTATGATAAGACAGAAGCAGGGCAAGATTGTCAACCTCGCTTCCGTTGCAGGCCTTTACGGCAACCCCGGACAGATTAACTATTCCGCTTCAAAGGCAGCTATCATCGGTATGACAATGACTGCCGCTAAGGAACTCGGTTCAAGAAATATCAATGTAAACGCTGTTGCACCTGGCTTTATCAGCACACCTATGACTGATAAACTTACAGATGAGCAGAAGGCAAAGATGCTTGAAGCAATTGCAATGAAGCGTTACGGTACAGTTGACGAAATCGCAGGTGTTGTGTCCTTCCTCTGCTCCGCAGATGCTTCCTATGTAACAGGACAGACAATCGAAATTTCAGGCGGACTTTCAATGTAAAAAACAAAACAACTTCGTTGTTTTGTCTTCAAGTTTTATTTTTCAAGTTGTCGCTTGAAATTTTGCTGACGCAAAACCATAAAACTTTTAATTTGTTTCGCTGATAAAACTATATTAAATCAAGTATTATAAGTTCTTTGCAAGCTCCGATGTTTTGCGAAGCAAAACTCGGAAAGAATTGCTTGCAATTCTTTTAGAAAGGAAACTAAAATAATGAGCAAAAGAGTAGTTATTACAGGTATGGGCGTGGTTTCACCCGTCGGAAATACCGTTGAAGAATTCTGGAACAGCCTTAAAGAAGGCAAGCACGGTTTCAGCTTTGTAGATGATATCACAAATCCCGAATTTGATGTAAAAATTGCGGCACGTTCAAAGGATTTCTCCTTTGAAAAGTACATCGACAAGAAAGAAGCTCGCAGAATGGACCGCTTCACACAGTTCTCCGTTTGCGCGGCTCTCGATGCTATGGCTGACAGCGGCTCCGATTTCAAGGACCTTGACCCATACCGTGCAGGCGTAATCTTCGGCGTTGGTATCGGCGGTCTTGAACTCACACTTCAGGAACACAACAAGTACCTCGAAAAGGGTACAGACAGAATTTCCGTGTTCTACGTGCCAATGATGATTGGTAATATGGCGGCAGGAACAATTTCCATGCGCACTGGCTTCAAGGGCAACAACTACTGTACAACAACAGCTTGTGCTTCCTCTACACACGCTATCGGTGAGGCTTTCAGAAAAATCAAGGATGGCTACCTCGATGTTTGTATCGCAGGCGGCGCAGAGTCCTGCGTAACAGAATTCGCTCTTGCAGGCTTCAACAATATGAAGGCTCTCACCCGTTCCGATGACCTTGACAGATGTTCAATCCCATTCGACGCTGAAAGAAACGGCTTCGTTCTCGGTGAAGGCTGTGGCGCACTCATTCTTGAAGAGCTTGAACACGCTAAGGCAAGAGGTGCTAAGATTTATGCAGAAATTGCAGGCTACGGCGCAACAGGCGACGCTTACCACATGACAAGTCCTTCCCCTGAGGGAGATGCGGCTGGTACAGGTATGATTCACGCTTATACAGAAGCTGGTCTTAAGGCTGAGGATATCGACTATATCAACGCTCACGGTACTTCCACAGGTCTTAACGATAAGTACGAAACAAAGGCAATCAAGTTTGCCCTCGGTGAAGATGCCGCAAGAAAGGTTGTTATCAACTCCACAAAATCCATGACAGGCCACCTTCTCGGTGCGGCTGGCGCAGTTGAAGCAATTGCAACAGCTCTCTCCGTAAAGAATGACTATGTTCACGTTACACGCGGCTATAAGACACCTGACCCTGAGTGCGACCTCGACTATTGCACAGAGGGCGGAAGAAATATGACTGTCAATGCAGCACTTTCCAATAGCCTCGGCTTCGGCGGACATAACGCAACACTCTGTATCGTAAAGTATAAAGAATAACAAAAATAATGGGTTTCCAAAGGGGACGGTGTCCCCTTTGGCAGGGTACTTAGGGACAGCGTCCCTAAGTCGCTCTCCGCAGAGAGCGAAACTCCCTTTTCGTTCAGAAACGGAGAGTGGGGTGAGAAAACCGACAGGTTTTCGAGGGGCGGCGAACACGACCGCCGCCCCTTCTATAGATTTCAAGTGAATTTACCTATTAAACGTGCCGGTGGCACGTTTAATACGACATTTCTCTACAATCCAAATCCACACAGAAAGGATACGCTAAAATGAATATTGAAAAGCTTTTCAGCGTTGAAAACATCAGCGTGCTCGCAGATGTTATGGAAGAAAAAAATCTCGAAGAAATCACAATGGAATATGATGACGCAAAACTCACACTCAAGGCTAAAAGACCTTGTCCTCCACCAATGGGCGCAGTGATGCCTGCTATGGCTCCAATGGCTGCTCCTGCACCTGCTCAGTCTGCTGCTCCTGCGGCTGCTCCGCAGGTAAGCGGTAATGTTGTAAAGTCCCCGATTGTTGGTACTTTCTACGCTGCTGCTTCCCCGGAAAAGCCACCATTCGTAACTGTTGGTCAGCAGGTAAAGAAGGGTGACGTGCTTATGATTATCGAGTCAATGAAGCTTATGAACGAGGTTCAGAGCGAATTCGACGGCACTGTTGCTGAAATTCTCGTGAACAACGGCGAGGCTGTTGAGTTTGACCAGCCTATAATGATCATAAAGTAAGTAGGGGGTAACAAACTATGCCACTTATGACACAGGAACAGATTAAAGAAATTATCCCTCACCGTGACCCGTTCCTCCTCATTGATACAATCGAGGAAATGGAAGTGGGCAAGCGTGTGGTTGCTACAAAATATATGAGCCCTGACGAATTCTGGTTCAAGGGTCACTTCCCTGATTACCCTGTTGTACCTGGTGTGCTCATGCTTGAAATGTGCGCTCAGGCAGGCGCTGTTGCAATGCTTTCCATGCCTGAAAACAAGGGCAAAATCGGCTTCTTCGGCGGCGTTAAGGAAGCTAAGTTCCGCCGTCAGGTTGTACCGGGTGATACGCTCAGAATTGAAGTTGAAATCATCAAGGTAAAAGGCCCTGTAGGCGTTGGCAAGGCTATTGCTACTGTAAACGGCGAAAAGGCTGTTGCGGCTGAAATTTCTTTCGCTATCAAGTAATTCCCGAAAGGAACTATTACTATGTTTAAAAAGGTACTTATCGCCAACCGCGGCGAAATTGCTGTACGTGTTATCCGTGCGTGCCGTGAGCTTGGAATTAAAACCGTTGCTGTTTTTTCCACAGCTGACAGAAGCGCTCTCCACGCTCAGATTGCTGATGAAGCAATCTGTATCGGCGGCGCGGCTACAAAGGACAGCTACTTAAACGAAAAGGCTATCATTGCGGCTTGTGAAATCACAGGCGCAGATGCTATCCACCCAGGCTTCGGATTTCTTTCCGAAAATGCCGCTTTTGCACGCAACTGTGAAAAGTGCGGTATCACTTTCATCGGTCCTGCACCTGAGTCCATTGAAATGCTCGGTGACAAGGCGGCGGCAAAGACCGCTATGAAAAACGCAGGCGTACCTGTTATCCCTGGCAGCGACGGCGCTGTAAAGGATATGGATGAGGCAAAGCGACTTGCTGAGGAAATCGGCTTCCCGCTTATGGTAAAGGCTTCCGCAGGCGGCGGCGGACGTGGTATCCGTCTTGTTGAAAAGATGGAGGACCTTGAAGCACAGGTTACTGCCGCAAAGCAGGAGGCGCTCAACTTCTTCGGTGACGACTCCATTTATATGGAAAAGTTTATCGTTAACCCTAAGCATATCGAATTCCAGATTCTTGCCGACAAGCACGGCAATGTCATTCACCTCGGCGAGCGTGACTGCTCAATGCAAAGACGTAACCAGAAAGTGCTGGAGGAAACTCCGTCCGCAATCATGACTCCGCAGCTCCGTGACCGTATGGGCAAGGCGGCTGTTGCGGCGGCTAAGGTGTGCGGCTACTACAACGCAGGTACAATTGAGTTCCTCGTTGACGCTGACAAGAATTTCTACTTCATGGAGATGAACACCCGTATTCAGGTTGAACACCCGATTACCGAGTTTGTTACAGGCGTTGACCTTGTTAAGGCACAGCTTAAGATTGCTGCTGGAAAGGAACTTCCTTACGAGCAGCAGGACATCGAAATCAAGGGTCACTCTATCGAGTGCCGTATCAATGCGGAAAGTCCTGAACATAACTTCCGTCCGAGTCCGGGTAAAATCAATTCGCTCCACATTCCCGGCGGACCCGGCATCAGAATTGACAGCTCCGCTTATCAGGGCTACACAATTACACCATACTATGACAGTATGATTGCCAAGCTTATTGTTTACGCTCCGACACGTGACGAAGCAATTGCCAAGATGAAATGGGCACTTGCTGAGTTCATTGTTGAGGGTGTTGATACAAATATCGACTTCCAGCTTTCTCTTATCCGTGACCCTGCCTTTGAGGAGGGCAACTACGATATCGGTTATCTGGGAAGAAAAATGAACCTTTAATTTTTATTTGGGAGGGATAATTTTGGCTGACAACAGATGTCCGCTTTGCATGGAAAAGCTGAAAAACGGTGAATGTGCTTCTTGTGGATACAGGCTTCCTGATGAAGAAAATATCAGTTCGATTTATGACGCAGAGCCTGCCGAATATCCCGAGCCTGCGCCGATAAGGGAAATTACTCCTGAAGTTCAGATGGAGGAGATTTACCCGAACCGTGACAGTGATTTGAAATTCAAGGTGCGTGACAACGATGGCAAAACCGTAAAGGTTGACCTTGCCAAACCGAGAGATAACACGGCAAATCAGACAAACGCAACCAATGGTAATCCTTACGCAACTGACAGTAATCCTGATGCAACCGGCGGTAACCCTTATGCTGGGTACACACCCGACGGCGTGCCGAATCAGAGCGGAGGTTCGCCTTTTTCAAATCCGTCTGTCTATACAACTGTTGACACGGAAAGCACAGCTGAATTTTTCAAGAGATACTGGTGGCTGCTGCTATTGTCGTTCTTTATGCCGATTATAGGCGCTGTCGTTTATGCCTCAATGAAACACGACGTCAATCAATACAAGGCAAAACACCTTGTTATCATAGCAATTGTGCTTGGCTTTATTATTCCCCCGTGATAAACTTAATCTGTAAAATCTATTCCCGAAGGAGTGACCGAAGTGGGTCTTGAAGACTTGTTCAACGTGGTTAAAACCCGTTTCAACGGTACCGCCGAGGAGGAAAAGCCTGAACAAAAGGCTGATTCTTCCGTAAAGGTGCCTGATAATATGCTTTTCAAGTGTCCGAGATGTCTTAATGTAATTATGACTGACGAGCTTGAAAAAAATCTCAAGGTATGCCCCGAGTGCGGATACCATTCCCGTCTTACTGCAACCGAGCGTATCAATCTTATCATTGACAAGGAAAGCTTCAAGGAGTTTGACTCCGATATGCTCAGCGCAAACCCTATCGACTTCCCCGACTACGAAACCAAACAGCAGAAGCTTCGTGACGCAACAGGCCTGAAGGACGCTATCATCACAGGCGAATGCACAATCCGCGGCGAAAAATGCGTTATCGGTGTTATGGACTCCCGTTACATGATGGCTTCTATGGGCAGCGTTGTCGGCGAAAAGATTACACGTGCTTTTGAGTACGCAACCGACAACAAGCTCCCTGTGATAATGTTTACAGCCTCAGGCGGCGCAAGAATGCAGGAGGGTATCGTGTCCCTTATGCAGATGGCAAAGACAAGCGGCGCAGTTGCACGTCACAGCGACGCAGGCCTGCTCTACATCACCGTTATGACCGACCCTACAACAGGCGGTGTAACAGCTTCCTTTGCTTCTCTCGGCGATATTATCATTGCTGAGCCAAAGGTACTTATCGGTTTTGCAGGACGCCGTGTTATCGAAGGCACAATCAAGCAGCGTCTTCCTGATGACTTCCAGTCCGCTGAATTCATGCTTGAACACGGTTTTGCTGATATGATTGTTGAGCGTAAGACAATGCGCCGTACAATTGCACATATTCTCAAGCTTCACAAAGGAGGTAACGCATAATGGAAAAAATGAACAAGCTTACCCCCTATGAACGTCTTGAGGTTGTCCGTCACAAGGGCAGACCTACTGTCCGTGACTACATTCCTCTTATTTTTGATGAGTTCTGGGAAATGCACGGCGACCGCCTTTTCGGTGATGACGGCGCAATCATGGGCGGTATCGCTTCTATCAGCGGTATTCCCGTTACTGTTATTGCCGAGGTAAAGGGCAGAAACCTCAACGAGAACAAGGACAGCAACTTCGCTATGCCGCATCCTGAGGGATACCGCAAGGCGCTTCGTCTTGCAAAGCAGGCAGAGAAGTTCCACCGTCCCGTAATCTGCTTTATTGACACCCCTGGCGCATTCTGCGGAGTTGAAGCTGAAAAGCGTGGGCAGGGTGAGGCTATTGCCAAGAACCTTATGGAATTCATGCGTCTTAAAACTCCCGTAATCAGTATCGTTCTCGGCGAGGGCGGAAGCGGCGGTGCGCTTGCACTTGGTGTATGCGACGAGCTTGCAGTGCTGGAGAACTCCATTTACTCGGTTATTTCTCCGAGAGGCTTTGCGTCAATCCTCTGGAAGGACGCAGGCAAGGAAAAGGAAGCCTGCTCAATTATGAAGGTTACAGCCGAGGATATGGTTGAACTGGGCGTTGCTGAAAAGATTATTGAGGAGCCTTTGGGCGGTGCACATAATGATATTCGTCAAACTGCTGAAAATATAGGCGAATTTCTCTACAAATCTTTACATCAAAAATTGAAAATAGATATTGACGTTTTACTAAATCAACGTTATACTAAGTTTAGGAAAATCGGTGAGTTCATCGAATAAGTTTTCCTGCAATCCAAAAATATAAAGACAATGCCCTCGGGCGTGCTCTTTATATAAATAAAAAATATTACGAACGGAGGCAATTTTCATGGTATTTGATAAGGTAAAGGAAATCATCGTTGACCAGCTCGACGTTGACGCTGATAAGGTTACAAACGGCGCAAACATTCAGGACGATCTCGGTGCTGACTCCCTCGACGTAGTTGACCTTGTAATGAGCCTTGAAGAGGAATTCGATATTGAAATTCCTGATGAAGCTGTTGAAGGCATCAAGACTGTTGGCGATATCGTTAAGTACATCGAAGACAACCAGTAAGTCGAAAAAAGAGTGCGCTGTGGGTTTGTGCCCGACAGCGCATTTTTGATATATACTTTTTATACAATTCGTAATATAATTGATGAATTATACAATGGAGCTGATAAAAATGAAAAATAATCCTATTATTCAGGAAATGACTGAGGACATCATCAAAATCTGCAACCCGTTACAGATTTTCCTCGTGTCCGCAAAGACCAACTCCAAGGGCGAGCTGACCTCGTTCAAGGTCTGCATTGTTGTGGAAAACCACTACGAGAGTCACTCCGACCTTGAAACGGAAATCCTGCTTAAAACGGATTGCCCCGTGCCCTGCGACGTGATTGTATATACCATCAGCGAGTGGAACGAATGCGTTGATAACGACTGCACGTTTGCGTACCGAGTAGACAGCGAAGGGAATGTGTTGTATGAGCAGAAAAAGTAGTCACAGCGGCGACAGCAAGCGTTACTATGACTGGCTGTTCCACGCCTATCAGGATTTGCTTGCCGCAAGAATGTTAATCACAGACAAGCGTCTGTTCAACCCGACCGTGTTCCACTGTCAGCAGGCTATCGAAAAGAGCCTGAAAGCCTTTCTGCTGTACAAGCACCGCAAGCTTTTCGACGGACACAACCTCACATGGCTCTGCAAGCAGGCGGCTCTTACTGACCAGTCATTTACCAAGTGGATTGGCAAGAGCACTCTCCTCAACCGTTTCTACATTGAAACAAGATACCCTGCCGATATTCCTGAGGAAATCGACCGCCAGCTTGTTGAGGATATTCTCGAAGCAACCGAGGATATGATGGACTTCATCTGCGATAATATAAAGTTCGATTACAACAGCTACCACTACCGCGGAAAGAAAAACAAGAATTAATTCATACCACTTAACAGCAAGGATGATACTATGTTCAGAGATATGCGCCGTTTCAGACAGGCACTTACAATGGGGCAATGCGAGGAAATCCTCCGCAGATGCACCTCGGGCACGCTTGCTCTTTCGGGTGATGACGGCTACCCCTATGCCGTGCCGTTGAGTTACTTTTACGGTGACGGAAAAATATATTTCCACTGTGCAAAAGAGGGACACAAAATCGACGCTGTAAAGAATTGCCCCAAGGCTTCTTTCTGCGTAATCGAAAGTGACGTGGTAATCCCCGAAAAGTTCACCACCGCCTACAGGAGCGTGATTGCTTTCGGGCAGGTGCGGATTATTGACAATCCTGAGGAAATGCGCAGGGCGATTACAATGCTGTCGGACAAGTATTCACCCAATATGGACAGCGAACGTGGCAAGGAAATCGACGAGTTTTTCAGCCGTCTTTGTATACTGGAACTTACGGTTGAGCATATGACGGGCAAGCAGGGACTTGAAATGATGAGGCAATAATATGGAAATGACTTTTTCTTCTCCGCAGATGTTCGGCTTTGTTGTAAGAGCAATTCTGACCATTACCTTTCCGTTTATATGTATGTTTATTGCGCACAAGAAATTTGACGGCAGAATTTTCCCATTTGTAGTCGGACTCATTGCGGTTAATCTGCTGGTTATTCCCCGTGCACTGTTAAGGGGTACGATTGTACCTGACAGCGGTGATTTTACGATGAGACTTGTCCTGTCATCACTTATCGGCGCATTCTGCGAGGAAACTGCACGGTTTTTGATATTCAGATATATGCTAAAGAATTACGATACCCTTACCGATGCGGTCTGCTATGGAATAGGTCACCACGGAATGGAGGTTATTCCAAGCGTAAGCTTTTGCTTTGATGCAATTGCAACGGGTTCAAAGCTGAACAGCGTGGGACTTGATTCAATGCTTGCAGGCTTGTCTGCGGAGAAAGCCGATGCACTTGTAAAACAGATTGAAATTTACACGTCAATAGGATTTTTGGAACACGCAGATGTTGTGCTTAGCTGGATAGCTTCGCTTGCAATGCAGATTGCCTGGTCGGTGCTTGTTTTCACGGCTGCATACCGGCAGGATTACCGCAAATTCTACTTTGCTGCAATTCTGCTTCACGTTGTGGCAAACGTGCTTATTTTCGGAATAATTATGAACATAATCAGTGCGACTGCAATGTGCTATTTTGCGTATCGTGTCGCAAAAAGCAGTGAACTGCCCGTTACTCATTCGGAATATTACGATTAAAACAAAGGAGAACAACTATGCTTGAATATATCGACTCGCACGCACATTATGACGACGAGGCCTTCGACAGCGACCGTGACGAGCTGCTTGTCCGTGTGCACGAGGGCGGCGTGAAATACATTATAAATATGGGCTGTAATATGGAGCGCTCACGCTTTTCGGTGGAGTACGCAAACAAGTTCCCGTTCATCTATGCGGCGGTGGGAATTCACCCTGAGGACGTAGACAAAGCTCCTGCCGACTATCTTGAACAACTCCGCAAGTGGGTGGCTGACCCTAAGGTTGTTGCAATCGGCGAAATCGGACTTGATTATCATTACGACGGCTACGACGCTGAATTGCAGAAGAAAATTTTCGAGGAACAGCTTGATTTGGCACAGGAACTTGACCTGCCTGTTGTAATTCACTCCCGTGACGCAGCGGAAGACACGCTGAACATTCTCCGCAAGCGCGGCAAGGTAAACGGCGTAATGCACTGTTTCTCAGGCTCAGCTGAAACAGCTAAGCAGATGCTTGACCTCGGTCTGCATATCAGCTTTACAGGTGTGCTGACCTTCAAGAATGCAAAAAAGGCAATCGGTGCACTGGGTGTGACACCTATGGACAGGCTTCTGCTTGAAACAGACTGCCCATACATGGCACCTGAGCCAAACCGCGGCAAGCGCTGCGACAGCAGTATGATTGTACATGTCATTGACAAGATTGCAGCAGAAAAGGGGATTGCTCCCGAAGAAGTTGCAAAGCAGACAATGGAAAACACCGTTAAGTTGTTTTATAAGATTAAAATGTAATCTACCCTATCACGCAAAAAAAGCACTCCGATATCTCGGAGTGCTTTTTGTTTGCTTGAATTATACCTGTTCGCCGAAGAAAGCATCGTCGAAGCTTCCGCCGAACTCATTGTCGTCTGCTTCAGCCGGCTCATCGTAGCTGCTGAAACCGCCGCCGTAATTGTAATCATCATCGTTGTCCACTGCACTTTCGTCAACGAGCTGGAACTCGGAAACGAGGTCACGGAGAAGCTGGGACTGTCCGGAAAGTTCTTCGGAAGCCGCAGCACTTTCCTCTGCTGTTGCGGAGTTTGTCTGAACAACTTCGGAAATCTGGTCTACACCAACTGTAACCTGAACGATGGAATCCGCTGCTTCCTTGGAAGCGTCGGAAATCTTGTTGTTGATAACAGCAACTGCGCCTGCTGCTGCTGCAACTGCGCCCATCTTTTCGGCAACTTCATCAACGAGAGCGTTACCCTTTTCGATAGCAACAACTGTGCCTTCAATCATAGCAGTTGTATTCTTAGCAGCCTCTGCGGATTTGCTTGCAAGGTTTCTTACTTCGTCAGCAACTACTGCGAAGCCCTTACCTGCTGCACCTGCTCTTGCAGCCTCAACAGCGGCATTGAGAGCGAGGATATTTGTCTGGAATGCGATATCTTCGATAGTCTTGATAATCTTCTTTGTTTCGTCGGAGGAAGTGCTGATTTCGTCCATAGCCTTGACGAGTTCTTCCATCTTGGCATTAGCCTGCTGCATCTGTCCGCCTGCTTCATTGGTCTTGCTGCTTGCTTCAGCAGCATCCTCAGCGTTGACATTGATCATATCAGCAATAACATTGATTGTAGCTGCAAGTTCCTGAATAGAGGAAGCCTGTTCTGTTGCGCCCTGAGAAAGAGCCTGTGCGCCGCCGGAAACCTGTTCCGAACCTGCTGCAACCTGTTCAGCAGCATTGTTGATATGTGTCATAGTTGTATTGAGCTTGGAAATAAGGTTCTTCATGGAAGCAAGAATATTTCCAAAAGAGCCTGCATACATCATCTCGTTGTTGGACTTTGCATTAAGGTTACCGTCAGCAACCGCTCCCATCATCTGGTCAATGTCAGAAATAACTCTGCCTGTACGGTCGGAAAGGGAACGCATAGCTTCAGCAAGACGTCCGATTTCGTCCTTGGAAGTATAAGTAATGTCAACCATAAAGTCGCCGTCAGCCATTCTTTCAGCGGCATTCATTGCCTCTTCGACACCCTTACGGATATTTCTGATAACCATAACCATTGTAATTGCGCCTGCAACAAGAAGAACTACAGTCATTGTAATCATAAATACGGATGCGGAAGTCACATATCCATGAGCCTTTTCGTAAAGAGCGGTAATTTCTTCTGTTTGCGGAACTTTGGAATAAAGCTCGTCGAAATGTTCTATAACAGCACCGAGAGCAATTCGTACACCAACAACCATTGCAATTACACATGTAAGGATTATACCGCTGACAACAAGCAACTTACCACGGATTTTTAAATTTTTCATAAGGAAACCTCCCCCCATTTTTTGCGTAAAGCCGCCGCTTACTTCTTAGGAACGATCTTGTCCATTCCGCCCATATAAGGTCTGAGGACCTCAGGGATTTTAACAGAACCGTCCTCGCAGAGGTTGTTCTCGACGAAGGCAATAAGCATTCTTGGAGGAGCAACTACTGTGTTGTTAAGAGTGTGAGCAAAGTATTTCTTGCCGTCCTCACCGTTTACACGGATCTTAAGACGTCTTGCCTGAGCGTCGCCCAGATTGGAGCAGCTGCCCACTTCAAAATACTTCTTCTGTCTTGGGGACCATGCCTCAACGTCGTAGGACTTGACCTTAAGGTCAGCAAGGTCACCGCTGCAGCACTCAATTGTACGAACAGGGATGTCCATTGAAACAAACAGGTCAACAGTGTTTCTCCAGAGCTTGTGGAACCATTCCATGCTTTCCTCAGGCTTACAGATAACGATCATTTCCTGCTTTTCAAACTGGTGGATACGGTAAACGCCTCTTTCCTCGATACCGTGAGCACCCTTTTCCTTACGGAAACAAGGGGAGTAGCTTGTGAGGGTGTGAGGAAGTGTCTTTTCCTGTACGATTGTGTCGATATACTTACCGATCATGGAGTGTTCGGAAGTACCGATAAGGTAGAGGTCTTCACCCTCAATCTTATACATCATAGCGTCCATTTCAGCGAAGCTCATAACGCCTGTAACAACATTGCTTCTGATCATAAATGGTGGTACGCAGTAAGTAAAACCACGATTGATCATGAAGTCACGAGCGTAGGAAATTACAGCGCTGTGGAGTCTTGCGATATCGCCCATAAGGTAGTAGAAGCCGTTGCCTGCAACCTTTCTTGCAGCGTCAAGGTCGATACCGTCAAGCTTTTCGAGAATGTCTGTGTGGTACGGAACTTCGAAATCGGGAACAACAGGCTCACCGAACTTTTCAAGTTCAACGTTTTCGGAGTCGTCCTTACCGATTGGCACGCTGTCGTCAATGATGTTAGGAATAATCATCATATTCTTGGTCAGCTTTTCTTCCAGCTCAGCCTCCTTGACTTCGAGAGCAACAAGCTGGTCAGCATACTGAGTAACCTTCTTCTTAGCTTCCTCAGCCTCTTCCTTTTTGCCCTGAGCCATCAGACCGCCGATTTCCTTGGAAACCTTATTTCTGTTTGCACGGAGCTCATCAGCTTCTGTCTTAGCGGCACGCAGCTCAGTATCGAGAGCAATAACCTCGTCAACGAGAGCAAGCTTTGAGTCCTGAAATTTCTTCTTGATGTTTTCTTTAACAACGTCCGGATTTTCGCGGACGAATCTGATATCGAGCATAAATAAACTTCCTTTGCATAATTGTAGATATATTAATTATACCACAAAAATGAAAAAAATCAATATTATTCCGTCATTTTGGGGTAAAAATATAAGCTTGTCATTTGTTTATTTGTCATAAAAATCAATATAAAAATGCACACTAATATTTCAAAATCACTAATATTAATTGCGATTTATCCACAAAAACAAAAAGAGGAGCAACAGCTCCTCTTTTTTACATATCTTTTCTCGCATTTGCAAGCATAAGCTTGATACGGTTTTCCTGATTGACCTTTGTTGCGCCGGGGTCGTAGTCGATTGCCACGATATTTGCGTTGGGGAAAGCTTCCTTGATTACTCGGGACATACCTTTTGCTACGATATGGTTCGGCAGACAGCCAAACGGCTGTGTACAGATGATATTGTCAACGCCGCCGTGTGCAAGTGCCGCCATTTCCGCTGGAATAAGCCAGCCCTCGCCCATTTTCACGCCCTGGTGCATATACTTGTCGGCGTACGCACGAAGTTCCTCGAAGTCATGCGGCGGGTCGAACTCGCCGTGCTCCTTATAGACGTCAATCATCTGACGCTGGAGCTTGTAAATCAGCTTATATGCAATGGTGAAAATTTTCGTGGTCTTGTTGCTGAAATTGTAAATCTTGCCGTCGTTCACGGTGTTCACGGCGCAGTACATACAGAAGTCCAGAAACGCAGGAACAACAGGCTCACAGCCCTCAGAGATAAGAAAATCTTCAAGGTGGTTGTTGGCAAGGGGAGAGTACTTAACGTAAATTTCGCCCACGATTCCCACGCGGATTTTCTTTTCCTTCTTACGCTCAACAGCTGAAAAATCCTTCAGCATTGCACGATAATGCTTCTTGGTTTTCATATATCCGCCCTTGCGGAACAGGTCGGCGATTATGCCCTGCCATTTATCCAGCACCTTTTTGCTGTCACCGAAGTTCACTTCATAAGCACGGCACTGGTTATACAGACTCATCATCATATCGCCGTACAGCACGGCATAGAGCATCTGCAGGAACATCTTTGCGGTAATCTTGAAACCGCTGTCCTTTTCCAGTCCGCTGAAATTGATTGACAGCACGGGTATCTGCGGATAGTCAGCGTCAAGCGCCTTTCTCAGCAGGTGTATATAGTTTGACGCACGGCAGCCGCCGCCCGTCTGAGAAATCATCAGCGCAGTCTTGTCGGGGTCATACTTGCCGCTTTTCAGTGCGTCCATAAACTGACCGATTACAAGCAGTGCTGGGTAGCAGGTATCGTTATGGACATTTTTCAGACCCTCGTCAACAACGTTACGGTGGGAGGTTGTAAGAAGCTCCATTTTGTAGCCGTTGATGCGGAAGATTTCCATTATAAGTCCGAAGTGGATAGGAAGCATATCGGGGATAAGTATGGTATGCGTTTCCTTCATTTCGGGTGTAAATTTTGCGTTTGACAATTTGCTTTTTCCTTTCAATTTTCATATGAATCCCGTCTTGCAGGGAAAATGTCTGCGTAACCACTGGGGCAAACCTTTCTGAAGAAAGGTTCTTCCCCAGACCCCTTTCCAAAGACTTTCAGTCTAATTTTCCATATAGGGCTATAGCCCTATATGGAAAATTACATTAGAAGTTTTAGGGAGGGAGTTTGAGGGAGGACCCTTTTCCAAAAGGGTCTCCCTCAATGGGTTACGCAGATACTTTCCTGCGAAACGGGATTTATTTGGACATTGCAGCGACAAGGCTTCTGAGTCTGATTTTTGCTGCACCGAGGTTATTGATTTCGTCGATTTTAAGCTGTGTATAGAGTTTGCCGCCGCTTTCGAGGATTGAACGCACCTCGTCTGTTGTGATTGCGTCGATACCGCAGCCGAATGAAACGAGCTGTACAAGCTGCATATCGGGCTGTGTCGTAACGTACTTAGCGGCACGGTAGAGTCGTGAGTGGTATGTCCACTGGTTAAGGACGGTAAGTGTCGGTGTATCGGCAAGGTGAGCGACGCTGTCCTCGGTGATAACGGCGAGTCCGAGGCTTGTAATAAGCTTCTGGATACCGTGGTTGATTTCGGGGTCGATATGGTAAGGACGTCCCGAAAGGACAATAATCGGCATATTCTTTGCTCTTGCCTTTTCAATGATTTCCTCGCCCTTCTTCACAACGTCCTTGCGGTAGCTTTCCATAGCTTCCATAGACTTCGCCCATACAGCCTTTGCCTGTGCTTTTGTAATGCCGTACTTGGCAAGTGATTTGCTCATTGCTTCGGCAAAATGCTTTTCAAGGTTGATGTCGATATATGGGTGCAGGAAATTGTCGTCGTTAAGCTCGTTTGTATTTGCTTTCAGCAACTCAGGGTAGTACGCAACAACAGGACAGTTATAGTGGTTGTCGCTCTGACCCTCGTCGATGTTATAGCTTTCGCATGGATAGAAGATGAAGTCTGCGCCGCGCTCAAACAGGCTGAGGATATGACCGTGAGCAAGCTTTGCGGGGTAGCAGACCGTATCGGACGGAATTGTGTGCTGACCCTTGTAGTAGATGTCACGGGTACTTTCCTCGCTGATGATAACCTCGAAGCCAAGGTCTGTGAGTGCTCTGTGCCAGAAAGGAAGCTGCTCATAGAAGCCGAGGCAAAGCGGCAGACCAACCTTAGCCTTTGGATTTGCAGGCTTTTCGTCCACTACGCTGAGCAGGCGGTTGTATTTGTATTCGTAAAGACAAAGCTTTTCGCCGTCCACCTTGATGCCAGCGCCCTTTTCACATCGGTTGCCGCTGATGAACTTGTGTCCGTCGGCAAAGGTGATAACGGTAAGTCCGCAGTGTGCGGTACAGCCGTTACAGTTAATCTGCTTTGCGGAATATGTAAAGTTTTCAAGCTTGTCAGCAGGGATAAGCGTGGACTTTTCCTTGCGGTTTTCCATTGCATAAAGCGCACAGCCGAATGCGCCCATAAGACCTGCGATTGCAGGACGTACAACGTTTCTGCCGAGTTCAAGCTCAAAGGAACGGAGCACGGCATCGTTAAGGAATGTACCGCCCTGAACAACGATATGCCTGCCAAGCTCGTCCGTAGACTTAGCACGGATTACCTTGTAGATTGCGTTCTTGATGATTGAAGCGGAAAGACCTGCGGAAATATCCTCAACGGAAGCGCCGTCCTTCTGTGCCTGCTTGACGGAACTGTTCATGAATACCGTACAACGTGAACCAAGGTCAACAGGACGTTCAGCAAAAAGACCAAGCTGAGAAAATTCAGCAATATCGTAGCCGAGAGCAAGTGCGAAAGTCTGGATAAATGAGCCGCAGCCTGAGGAACAAGCTTCGTTGAGCATAATGCTGTCGATAGCCTTGTTCTTGATTTTGAAGCACTTGATATCCTGACCGCCGATGTCGATAATGAAATCAACCTCAGGCTCGAAG
>JAZUSM010000082.1:0-23581 GCA_045606725.1 Oscillospiraceae bacterium
ATGAATCCCTAAAGGATAAGCTTGAAGCACACGAGCTTATTGAGGAACCAAAGAAGACTTCCTTCACAATCGTGTTCAAGACTCTTACCGACCGTGAAAAGTCCAGCGAGGTTCTCCCTGCGGCAGGTATCCGTTTCCGTACAGGTAAGACTCTCGTTCCTTTCCGTCTTACAGGTAACATTGAGTGGGGTGCACCTGCTCCTGTTCTTGAGGGTGAAGACCCGCTGACAATCTGGGTATGGCCTGAATCACTCTGGGCACCTATTTCCTTTACAGAAACATATCTCGAATCCATCGGCCGTGACCGTGAGGACTGGAAGAAGTTCTGGTGTTCCAAGGATGCTCAGGTTTATCAGTTCATTGGTCAGGACAACATCTATTTCTACGGCGTTGCTGAAATGGCTATGTTCATGGCTCTTCAGAAGGGTGAAAAGCTCAGCTGCACACCTGACGAAGGCGAGCTTCAGATGCCTATTCTTGTGGCTAACCACCACATTCTTTTCCTTGACAAGAAGGCTTCCAGCAGCGGTAACATCAAGCCTCCTATGGCTGCTGAACTGCTTGACTACTACACAGCTGAACAGCTCCGTATGCACTTCCTTTCCCTCGGTCTTGGCATGAGAAGCGTAAGCTTCCAGCCTAAGCCACTCAATCCGATTGCAAAGCCTGAAGAGGACGATCCGGTTACAACACAGGGTTTCCTCCTCTCCAACGTATTCAACAGAATTGTCCGCACATGCTTCTACGATGCTCAGAAGTATCTTGACGGCAAGATGCCTGTTGGTGAGGTTGACGAAAACATCCTTGCTGACTCTGAAAAGGCAGTTCTCGAATACGAGCGCTTCATGTATAAGTTTGAGTTCCATCAGGTTACTTACGTGCTTGACTCCTACATCAGAAAGGCAAGCAAGTATATGGCCAAGGCAAAGGCTGAGGCTGACAAGGCTGACGACAACGAACTGCGCAGAAAGTGGATGATCAACGTATTCCACATGATCAAGACTGCGGCTGTTCTCCTCCACCCGATTGCTCCTGAAGGAACAAAGATGGTACAGGACTATATGCATCTTGACGACAGCATGTGGAACTGGGATTACATCTTCGACCCTATGAGCAAGAACATTCTTGAGGGCAAGGATAACCACGATATCAAGTTCCTTGAACCACGTGTTGACTTCTTCAAGCGTCACGAAAGCCAGTTTGATACAAAGTAATAAAATCAGGGTACCGAGCGATAACTCGGTACCCTTTTTATTGCCTTAATTCATATATTAGCCTTTATAATTCCGCATATCTGCTCGGAAAGCCTTTCAACTTCAGCGGCATCAGCCTCAAAACCATCATAGATTTCATTTCTGACCTTTGTCACAATTTCAGCAGCCTTTGCAGAAAGTGCTGTCATTCCGAGATTTGCCGAAACACCTTTAAGCTTGTGCGCCGCAGAAAGAAGCTTTTCATAATTCTTTTCGGCAACTGCTTCATAGATAGGAGTAATTCTGTCCTCATCAGGAAATCTTGTAAGGAATTTGACGTAAATCTCCGAGTTGTCCATAAAACGTGATATTGTTCCGTCAACGTCAACACCGATTTCCCTGAGTGCAGTGAGAAGATTGTTCTGAGTCGTATTCATAGTATATAGCACCGCTCCCTCTGTAATTCTTCAGCAGTTTAAAGCTGCATATTACATTATACCTATTGCGTCGATTTTTGTCAAGAGTTACCTTAATTTTAGATATTCAGTAAATTAATTTCAGTTTTCGATAAACATTATATATAAAAAAGCATATTATTTAAGACACCTCATGGTTAATTTGCACAAAAAAACACTTTAAAACTGTTTGTTAAATATATTGCAAAAAAGCAAAATGTATTGTATAATTATATTGTCAATATGCGGGTTAATAATCCGCCGATTTTTGTTTTGAAAGGGTGTACACAATGTCATTGAAGGTAATGGTATGCGACGATTCTATGTTTGTACGCAAGAAGATGAAGGACGCTGTTGCCGCAGCAGGTGTTTCTGAAATTATTGAAGCTGCTGACGGTCAGCAGGCAATTGATAAGTATAAGGTTGAAAAGCCCGATCTCGTGTTTATGGACATTATCATGCCCGTAAAGAGCGGCGTTGAAGCTCTTACTGAAATCAAGGCTTTCGACAGCAGCGCTAAGGTTGTTATGGCTTCTTCCGTAGGTACTCAGGAAAACCTTAAGGAAGCTATCATGGCAGGCGCTTATGACTTCCTGCAGAAGCCTATCGCAAACGAAGACGTTGCCAAGATTATTTCAAAGGCTTCAAAATAATTCCGTCAGGTATCTCCGGTACCGAAACTATTTATTGAATTTGAGAGGACTGATTTAATGTTTACACAATTTTTCGGTAATTACCTGCTTCATCAGCAGCTTGTTTCTCCTGAACATCTTTCCGAGGTTCTCCAGACTATGAAAACAACCAGACTCAAGCTTGGTGTTCTTGCTATCAACGCAGGACTTATGACAGCTGATCAGGTTGAAAAGGCTCATAATGAACAGCAGAGAGTCGATAAGAGAATCGGCGATGTTATGGTTGATATGGGTTACCTTACAAAGGATCAGGTTGAAAGTCTTTTCCAGACCCAGCCTGCAGGTCACCTGCTTCTCGGTCAGGCACTTGTTGACAATGGTTATATGACCAATACTCAGTTTGAACAGGCCCTCAACTCCTACAAGCAGGAAAACAGCATCTCCGAAAACGACTTCAACGATGGAAGTGACGAAGCTGCTGCAAGACTTGTAAAGCATTTCTACAATTTCAGCGGCGGAGCAAATTCTGCTTACATGACAGGTTATGTTTCACTGCTTTTCAAGAATCTCATCCGTTTCATCGGTGACGACTTTACACCAATGGATGCTAAACCTGTTTCAGGTGAAATTTCCAAGTGCGTTGTTCAGAGAATTGAAGGCGGACTCAGCGCAATTACAATTATCGACGCTGACACTTCTGCAATGATTGAATTTGCTTCACGCTTTGCAAAGGAAGAGCTTACTGCTGACGATGAATACACACAGGCTTGTGTAAGTGAATTTATCAATCTTCACAATGGTCTGTTTGCTGTAAATATGTCAAACGACAACGGCGTTGAGCTCAAGCTTGAACCACAGTGCTGTGTTGAAAGCATGGATATCAGCGAGCTTAAGAATGCTTGCGTAATTCCTGTTTGCTTCTCCTTCGGCGTTGTAAACTTCATTATCTCACTTTAATAAAAAACTGACCTGAGAGGCTATTCCTCTCAGGTCTTTTTTACTTTCCACACAAATCCTTGATTACTTCTCCTGCAAGAATAAGTCCCGCAACCGACGGAACAAATGCAACACTTCCCGGAACAACCTTTTTTGCACATTCTTCATCAGACGGAAGCGGTACAATAGGCATTTCCTGCGAGTAAACCACTTTCAGTTTTTTTACTCCACGCTTGCGAAGTTCATTCCTCATTACCCTTGCAAGAGGACAAACAGAGGTCTTGTATATATCCGAAACCTGAAAAGCTGTTGCATCAAGCTTATTTCCTGCACCCATTGAACAGATTATCGGTACATTTGCTTCCTGAGATTTCATGACAAGCTCCAGCTTTGCAGTTACTGTATCAACAGCGTCAATCACATAATCATATTTGCTGAAATCAAACTCAGACGAATTGTCAGGCATAAAGAAACAGCGGTACGCATTTACTTCTGCCTCAGCATTAATCTGCGCAATACGCTCTTTCATCACGTCCACCTTGTACTGCCCGACCCTGTCAAGAGTAGCAATAATCTGACGGTTTATATTTGTAAGGCTTACAAGGTCATTGTCAAAAAGGTCAAGCTTTCCTACACCCGTACGTGCAAGGGCTTCCGCCGCATGACCTCCCACACCTCCGATACCAAAAACAGCAACATGAGCATTTTTCAGCTTGTCCATACCGTCATTTCCGAGCAAAAGCGCAGAACGGGAAAATTGATTCATAAAATTACCTCCGCAGGCATAATTATTTGTCCGCAATTTACGGACAGCGTTATTTTCCAAACCGCACAGCTCTCAGTTTCCCGACAATTTCTGCGGTCTTGTCAATTATATATTCAATTTCATCAGCGGTGTTCCTGTGCGAAAGAGTAAAACGAATTGTTCCGTTAATGTATTCGTCAGGAACACCGATTGCTGTAAGAACGTGCGACGGTTCATTTTCTCCTGTTGTGCAGGCTGAACCGCCCGAAGCACATATCCCTGCCGCATCAAGCATCAGCAGTACAGCTTCGCTTTCCACTCCTGCAAAACTGACATTTACATTGCCACAAAGCCGATTTTCAGCACTGCCGTTAAGTCTTGCACCTGTAATTTTCAGCAAACCCTCAATCAATCTGTCACGCAGATTTCTGACGTGCTCCGCATTTGTATTCAATTTTTCAACAGCAAGCTTAACCGCTTCTCCAAGTCCCACAATTGCAGGAACATTTTCAGTGCCTGCCCTGAACCCGAATTCCTGATTACCTCCGTGAATAAGCCTTTCAATTGAAATACCTTTGCGGATATACAGGAAACCGATACCTTTCGGCGCACCTATTTTGTGCCCGGAACATGACAGCATATCAATACCGCCTGCATCTATCGGAAGATTTCCTATCGCCTGAACAGCGTCCGTATGAAACAATACATTCTTTTTTCTGCAAACCGAAGCAATTTCATCAATCGGCATTACCGTGCCGATTTCATTGTTTGCATACATAACCGACACCAGCGAAGTTCTGCCGTCAATTGCCTCCTCAACCTGACTTGCCGTGACAAACCCGTCACTGTCAGCAGGAATATAACTTGCCTCCGTGCCTGCCTTTTCAAGCGCTTTGCAGCAATTCAGCACGGCCTTATGCTCGATGTTTGTTGTAACAATTTTCTTTCCCTTTGCAGCACTCAGCGCCCAGTTGTCAGCCTCAGTTCCGCCGCTTGTAAAATAAATTTCGGAATATTCTGCACCGATTGCTGCCGCAATTTTCCGCCTTGCCTCAGCAACTGCCTTTGCCGCTTCTCTTGAAGCACGGTGCACTCCCGACGGATTTCCGAAGCTTTCCGAAAAAAACGGAAGCATAGCCTCAAGCACTCTTTCCTCAACAGGCGATGTCGCTGCATAATCAGTGTAAATCAATCTCTTTTCCATATCAAGCCTCAACTATTGTGCAAACTTATCTCTCTCCATAACAGCAAGCTCATCACATCGCTCATTTTCAGGATGACCAGCGTGCCCCTTTACCCAGACAAAACGCACATTATGCACATCCAGTAAATCGAGAAGCCTTTCCCATAAATCAACATTCAGTGCAGGCTTCTTGTCAGATTTAATCCAACCCTTTGCCTTCCATCCCTTTGCCCAGCCCTTTGTTACGCTGTCAACAACATATTTGCTGTCCGTCGTAAGCACAACATCACAGGGATACTTCAAAGCTGACAACGCCGAAATTACTCCCATAAGCTCCATGCGATTGTTTGTGGTGTTTGCCTCACCACCCGAAATTTCCTTAACATGCTCACCCACACGAAGTATTGCGCCATATCCTCCCGGACCCGGATTTCCGGAGCAGGCTCCGTCCGTAAATATTTCAACTAACATAATCCATACCGCCTATAATTTGTTACTATTATTATAACTTATGTTTAACATCTTTTCAAGTAACTTTCAAAATGTCTAAAAGATGTAATCGTTTTTATGCGATGTCAACAATTTAAATCAGAAATTGTTGACAATTTTAAGATGATATGGTATAATACTTTTAGCATACAGGAAGATGGTATGTTTTATTTTTAGGAAATTATGTAATCGTTTGCATCAACTGACTTTTTGTGCAAACCAATTTCAAGGAGGTAATTTTGTGAATAAGAGAACAAGCAGAATTCTCGCAGGAATACTTGCAGCATCTACAGTTGTTTCACTTTCAGCCTGCGGAGGCGATGGCGGAAGCGACGCACCAATTACAGAAACTACTACAGCCAAAACAGAATGGACAGGCGATAATATTGAAGTAACAGTTGCAGAAGACGCTATTGATGATTCTATCAACATTGAAGGCCAGACACTCAAGTGGATGGGCTTCTATGACCTTAACCCTACAAATGATGCCCCTGAACGTTCCACAGAGCTTGCTCTCTTTGAAGAAACATACGGCGCAAAGATTGAATATATTGCTACAACAAACTCCACACAGTTTGACGACCTGGCTACTGCTATCATCGGCGGTAATTCCCCTGATATCTTCGTTTACGACTGGCGTTCCTTCCCTTATGACATCAACAAGGGTCAGTATCAGCCAATCGACTCCATCGTTGACTGGGAAGACCCTATGTGGGCTGATGTAAAGGATCAGGCTGATATGTTCACATGGAAGGGCGATCATTACGTTGCTCCGTTCGGATACGGCTTCAACGACTTCCAGATTCTTATGTACAACAAATCCGTTGTTGAAAACCTCGGTATGGATGACCCATATGAGCTCTACGAATCCGGCGAATGGAACTGGGATGTTTTTGTTGATATGATGAAAACCTTCCAGGGCGGCGATACAACAAAGTATGGTATTGCTGGTTGGTGGGCAAACGCTTTCGTTTACACATCCGGCGATACAATGGTTAAGTATGACGGAACAACATTTACCAACAACCTCTACAGCCCAAAGGTTGAAAAGGCTCAGCTTGTTATCGAGGATATCTGGGCTAATCAGCTTGTAAAGAGAGGCTGGGTTGACGGTTCTCAGGCTTTCACAAGCAATGACACTCTCTTCTACTCTATGGGTACATGGGCTTATCAGGCTGCACAGGCTTCCATGCCGGATGATGTAATCCAGATTGTTCCATTCCCTAAGGACCCTGACTCCGATACATACTACATGAACAAGAGAATTTTCTCCCACATGTGGGTTAAGGGTTCTGAAAATGCTGACTGCGTTAAGGCTTGGTTCAACGTTAACAGACTCGTTAACTATGACCCTCAGTATACAGAAGTTACCAAGGAAAAGTTTCTTACTAACAATGACGCCTGGACACCTGAAATGTACGACATTGTTATGAGCTTCTATGATGATGACAAGTTTACACTTGCATACGACTACGGCTACGGTCTTTCCGAATACATGAACTCCACAGTAATGAGCACTCTTTATGAGGGTATCGTTAACGAACAGTTCGAAAGCTGGGTACAGGCAAGAGAAGAAGTTATGAATGTTATCGATCAGGAAATCGCTGTTTATAACTAATCAAGAATATTTGCGGCAGGGAAATTCCCTGCCGTTTTTATTGATATTTGCGGAATTATGGTGTATAATATATCTATCAACCGCCCGCAAAGGAGCATAACTATGAACCGCAAAATCTCAATGCTGACCGCATCAGCAGCTTTCGGCACCTTGTTCCCGAAAACCTATAGTGAAATGTCCGTGCCGAATAAATCGTATTACGAAATAAGCTCTGAGCTTCTTCCCGCAAGCTTCAACGGCTTCAAAATAATTCACCTTTCAGATCTCCATAACAAGGTTTTCGGCAAAGACAACATCCCGCTGTTGAACCTTATCGAACCTGAAACACCAGATTTGATTATCATGACAGGTGACATGATAAGTCACAATGCACCTAACACCGAACAGTTCCTCACGCTTGTAAAAAAACTTCGTAAGCTTTGTCCCGTATATTATGTCAACGGAAACCATGAGCTTTCAGACCTTGACAGCAGCGAATTTGTACGCGTGGCAGAAAAACTTTCTGAGTACGGCGCTGTCTGCCTTGACAACACATCCGCCGAAATTTACCGTGAAAACGAATATATCCGACTTTGCGGGCTTTGCTATACAGCGGAATATTACCGCGGAGTACGTGAATACAAAAGAGGCTGGAAACCTTTTACCCTCACAGACATGATTGATTTGGTCGGAATAAAACATCCTGACGAATTTACCGTGCTTCTCGCCCACAATCCGTTGGACTTTGACGTGCACGCCGAATGGGGAGCTAACGTTTCATTCGGGGGACATGTTCACGGAGGATTAATCCGTCTGCCCATCGTAAAAGGTGTTTTCTCGCCCGAAAGAAGATTTTTTCCAAAGTACAAAGAGGGACTTTACCAAATCGGCAATTCATCCCTCATTGCAAGCAGAGGCTTGGGAAAAATCCGTATCAACAATCCGCCTGAGGTTGTTGCTGTTACACTTTATACTAAATAAAATATAAGGGTATCAAACCGTATATGGCTTGATACCCTTATTTATGTTTAAAAATAATTGTAAAGTGTTACGTCAGGTTCCGTCAGCAGCATTTTCGTCGCCAAGAAGCGGAAAGCAACCCATTGGCAGTGATGTATGCAATGAGTCCTCAACGTCCTGAGCGGTTTTTTGTGCAACAACCGCAGCAGCAATCGGCTTTTCACTCCAAAGTGCATAGCTGCAGCTGCAGCCGTTTGCATCTGTCATAAAAGCAAAATAACCACTGAAGTTTTCTCCGAGATATTCCGACAAGTCGAGAGTATCTCCACCGCTTGAAGGGTATGCAACCCCATCAGATGAACCTGTGTAAACACATGACGACTGGAATATAGCAAATCCGTCAGCGATACACTCAGCCATTTCTGCTTGTGCAGCATTGTGGACGCTCTTGGCATTGGCATTGAACCTACTTACGCGCGCATCAGCAACATAACCCAGCATTGCAGGAATAAGAATACAAGCAAGTATGCCGATAATCGCAACTACAACAATAAGTTCAATAAGTGTAAATCCCCTCATTTTTCTTCCCATTAAAATCTTCCCCTTAGATTTTATTGCAATAATTATATATATAATTATATAATTATTTCACTTTTAATGATATACTAATTACACTATATTGTCAACTGTTCACGAGTTTTGTAACCAAATTGTAACCTTTATGCCTTAGTAATAACCCAGATGCCTTTTAACTCGGACTTGATTTCATCAAAAGTCCAGGTTTTTTCCGTGTTTTCACGGAGAGCAGGATCATTCATATAAATATTATTTCCGTCACATTCACGGATAACAATTGCGTGCGAGCCGAAAGTTTCACCAACCATTCCCGCAATTAAAACACTGTCTTCACTGATAAGCTGAGCAATTTCATCAATACTTTCAATCGCCTTGCCCTCTCTTTTAACGTCATAATTGTAATATGTTCCGTTAAGACCAATCAATGCACATAAATCGCCGATTTTCTCCATATAAATACCTGCCGAAATCTTGCCTGTGAGCATATTTTCATAAGCAATTCTCGCAAGAATTACAGGGTCAATACTGCTGTCACCCGTAAGCCCGATATAGGCCATCGTAAGACAAACATAACCACAGCCTGAAGTCATTATTATTTCTTCATAACCGCCTATATTTTCGTATGCCCAACGAGGGTCATCCATGTATAACTCAGGAAGTCCTGAAAGCTCCGCCTCTGTATAGCTCATTGTCGTTTCATAATTGTCCTTGAGGAACGGATAATTATAGACAAACTCCAAATTATCAGGATTGTTATAAAATAAATCCAAGATGTATTTCGGATATTGTTCATTGTTTTCAATTATATATTCCGCACGCGCATCTGTTTCAGCAAGCTCAGCAAGTCTGCCGAACTTCTCAAGCTGTTTATTCTTCTTTTCCACAGGGAGCAGAAGAATAAGCACAAGCGTAATAACTGCAAATGTAACAATTACGGCTATCGCGGACTTTTTGTTTTCCTTATCCATTTCACACCGCCTTGAAAAAAAAACAGCGGAAATAAATTCCGCTGTTTTAATTTTTATGTAGCTTTAAGCTTACTGATTATCAGGTAGAAGAACCAGTAGAACCGGATGTACCAGCAGCGCCCTTGATTGGGTAGAGACCGTATACGAGGTTGTTAGCTTCGATTTCAGTCTTCTGTGTTTCTGTTGTTACGTCTTCGATAGTAGCAAACTTAGCTGTACCAGCGTTAAGACATGTCTGGTTGGAACCCCAAGCAGCAGCCTTGATTGTGTAAGCCTGCTTGTTGATGTAAGCCATGCCGTAACCGGAGAAGCCTTCACCAAGGTAATCATAGAGATCAAGACCATTGATGTTAGCCATAGAAGAAGCTGTGATTTCAGCAGAGTTTACATAACCAGTAGAACCACCACTTGCAGCACCGCTTGTAATTGTTACGCCGTCGATGGAAGCCTGTGTGAGAGCGGAAGCCATAGCTGTGTAAACCTGCTTAGCGTTAGCGTTAGCCTGTGTGATTCTTGAGTTCTGAACGTAACCAAGCATAGATGGTACGAGGATAGCTGCAAGAATACCGATGATTGCGATAACTACGATGAGCTCGATAAGTGTGAAGCCCTTAACCTTTGAATTTCTCATGGGAAATTCCTCCTTCTTAAAATTAAAATATTTTTTATTAAAAAGCGTCACTAACGATTTTCGTTATGTGAAGCACTTTTCCGAAAAAAGTTTACGGTGAAAGATTTGGTCTTGAAGTTGCAATAAAATCATCTACCGTAGGATATGCACCGAAGTAAATACCCTCTCTTTCAATACATTCCATCTGATCAGCACTCGTATTAAGCATTCTGAACGTCTTATTAACACTAGTAGGTGACCAATAATACTCATCAGCATATGTATTGAACGAATTAAGGAAAATCATCATATCAGGATAATTGTCTACATCACTTGTAAAAGATCCTTTTTCTACATACATCGCAGAATCAACCGTGTAATTTTCATAGTCAATAAAGATTACCCCGAGACCCTCAAAAGATGTATCTACCATTGAAAGGATTGCAGCTTCAAGTTCATTGAACCATTCACCTGTTACTGCATCTCCTCTTTCAGCAGCAAGAGGATGAATACTCAGTGATGTTGTTTTGTATCTCGACGCTACTAAGATTTTATCACTGACCTGAGCTGCTTCCATTTTGAAGTAAACCTCAGCGTAGACTAAATCATCATTGATAGAAGGCGTCGAATCAAACAGTGAATCGTCCTGCTTTATTTCGCACTGAATAAGTTGATTTTGAAAACCTGTATAGAGCATTTTAGCATAATTGTCACTTGTTTCCATTCTTGCATCACGCTGGAACCCATTAATAAGTACTGAAGTTATACCAGCGAGAATCGCAATGATTGTAATTACAACAAGCATTTCAACTAAGGTAAAGCCCTTAACCCTGGAGCCGAATTTTTTAGAATTCATTGGACTCTCCTCCCATAAGTTTCAACCTTCCGACTGTTTGTCGTCGGTGTTGTTCCTTACTGTAATTATATTATATATCCACTTTTTGCATTTGTCAATAGAAAAATGATATTTTTATCGCTAATTTTATGAATTTGTGCAATTTTTCGTCAAACCTATAATTTAATGAATTTTTTTCAGCAATTTGACTAAAATATGTACATTATCATAAAAGCAACAATCATTATTCCACATCAAATTCTTTTTTGTACACCTTATCTAATTGAACTTACGCCGCCGCTGTTCTTGAAATAACGCTCAAATTCGTTGATATCAAGAGACTTTTCACGTGCATGCATTTCTGTGATAACGCCTTCCTTAACAAGTCGTGCAAGCTCCTGGTCAAGACAAACCATGCCTTCCTTCTTACCTGTCTGGATAGCTGTCTGGATAAGGTGAACCTTGTTATCACGAACCATAGCCTTAATAGCGTCAGTTGCATTAAGAATTTCAAGCGCAGCAACTCGTCCTGTACCGTCAGCCTTTGGAATAAGGGTCTGAGCAATGATACCTACAAGAACAGTTGCAAGCTGTGTACGGATCTGTGACTGCTGGTGAGATGGGAATACGTCGATGATACGGTTGATTGTATCGGAAGCACATGTTGTATGAAGTGTTGACATTACAAGGTGACCTGTTTCAGCAGCTGTAATAGCAGCGTTGATTGTTTCAAAGTCACGCATTTCTCCGACGAGGATAACGTCAGGGTCTTCACGGAGAGCAGCACGAAGGGACATCGCGAAGGATTCAACGTCGTCGCCTACTTCTCTCTGGTTAACCATACATCTCTTATGTTCATGAACATATTCGATAGGGTCTTCTACTGTAATAATATGTGCAGAACGATTGATATTTACATAGTCAATCATAGCTGCAAGAGTTGTTGACTTACCGGAACCTGTAGGACCTGTTACAAGAACGAGTCCTCTTGGACGCAGAGCAAATTCACCGAGGATTGGTGGCATATCAAGGTCTTCAAGAGTTGGAATATCATTACGGAGAAGACGGATAGCGATAGCCGTATCACCTCTCTGGTGATAAACGTTAACTCTGTGACGGTAACCTCTTCTTGTTACATAAGAGAAGTCAGTATCGACCTTATTCTTGATGTTTTCAATATTACGGCCGCCTGTCATCTGCTCACAGATTTTCATAATTGCAGCCTCTGTCATCTCCGGATAGGAGCTAAGCTTACGGAGAGAACCGTGAAGTCTTACAACAGGGGAAATTTTAGTTGTGAAGTGAACGTCGGAGCATCCGAGTACACGAGCCTCATCGAGGATTTTATCAATACTGATAACAATTTTTTCCTGTGGTTTATTCTGGATATCCATTGTACATTTTTCCTTTCGAATAAATTTACACTATAAATTAAACTGCATATGTAACTCTTACGAGTTCGTCCATAGTAGTTCTGCCTTCGAGAACAAGTTCAGTAACGTTGTCACGGAGGAGCTTTGTACCCTGCTGACGGCAGAGTTCTGAAATTGCGTCAACCTTACCGTCGTTGGCAATAAGAGCGCTCATTTCAGGAGTACAGAGGAGAATTTCGTGAATAGCAGTACGTCCTGTATAACCTGTGTTGTTACACTTCGGACAGCCGCAAGCATCATATACTGTCTGATGCTCAGTTACACTCATCAGTTTGTCTTCTTCATCCGTAGAGATACGAGGTGTTCTGCACTCAGGACAAATCTTCTTAACAAGACGCTGAGCAACGATACCGATAAGAGAAGTAGCAACCATGTAAGGCGCAACGCCCATATCGATAAGACGTGTTACAGTTGAAGGTGCGTCATTTGTATGGAGTGTTGAAAGAACCAAGTGACCTGTGATAGCGGCTCTGATAGCGATTTCCGCTGTCTCCTGGTCACGCATTTCACCGATCATTACGATATCAGGGTCCTGACGGAGGATAGAACGAAGGGCAGCAGCAAATGTCATACCAGCCTTAGCATTAACCTGACACTGGTTGATACCTTCGATATTCTTTTCGACAGGGTCTTCTACCGTAATTACGTTTACGTGAGGCTTAGCGATTTCACCGAGAGCAGCATAAAGAGTTGTTGTTTTACCGGAACCTGTAGGACCTGTTACAAGAACAACACCCTGAGGTACCTTAAGAATGGAAGCAAATCTCTCATAGTTGTAAGCAGTCATACCAAGGTCAGTAATCTTTCTTACGCCAACATCACCTGTGGAAAGGATACGGATAACGACCTTTTCGCCGTTAACTGTAGGAAGGTTGGATACACGGACGTCAAGAGTTGTTCCGTCAACGACCTGTGTGAAACGACCGTCCTGAGGGATACGCTTTTCAGCGATATTCATACCGCTGATAATCTTAAGACGTGTTACCAGCGAGTTGTGAACAACGTTGGAAATGTTCATGAGCTCGATAAGGTCACCATTAACACGGATACGGATACGTGTAAAGGACTTGAACGGCTCGATATGAATATCCGTCGCATCAGCACGGAAGGAGTTTTCAACGATAGTTGTAGCCAGCTTAACGATAGGAGCGCTGTCGATTCTTTCTGCGGATTCTTCATCAATACCGAAAGCATCATCATCAGTAAACTGGTTTTCCACGCTGTCGAGGAGCGAGGAAGTATTCTGCATAGAATAATTCTTACCGATAGCCTTGACAATAGCCTGCTTTGTAGCAAAAACAGGAACAACGTCCATACCTGTAATAACCTTGATTTCTTCGAAAATATAGAAGTTTACAGGGTCATGTGTTGCAACAGTAAGTCTTTTACCTGTGATTTTGATAGCAATAATAGTATGCTTTTTAGCAAGGGCTTCAGGAATTTTCTTTACAGCCTCAACATTAATAACAGTTTCAGGGTCAGTAAGGTCAACAAAAGGTACGTTAAGCTTCTTAGCAAGAATCTGGCCGAACTGCGCATCAGTAACATATCCGAGTTCAACAACATAGTCGCCGAAAAACTTACCTTGAATATTTTCCTCTTTCTTCTTATCAAGGACGTTCTGAAGCTGTTCTTCAGTAATTACGCCCTCATTGACCATATATTGGCCAATAGGAATATTTTTCATAATAAAGCCCCATTTCTCCGCAGACTAATTGATTGACAAGGGATTTCTCTGCGGCAAAATCCATAACAGCAACTGCACAAAGCAGATTATGTACGCCGTCTGAAATATGTAAACATCTGTGATGTAAACACCATAATTATAAATAGTATTGAATTTTTAAAAAATATATGTTAAGATATAACTATCGGATTTTCAAATTTAAAGTAAAGGAGTTATTTTATGGAACATCTAACCAATGCCGATGGACTTCTTGGATATTACTTAGGAATATATGTAATGACCTTTCTGTTCGGCATCTCAATCGGAAGCTTTCTGAATGTATGTATTTATCGTCTGCCAGCGGGTGAATCCCTTACCAAAAAGAATTCTCACTGCATGACCTGCGGGGCATACATTAAATGGTATGACCTTATTCCTGTATTCAGCTGGCTCTTTCTCAGAGGAAAATGCCGAGCATGCGGTTCAAAGATTTCAGGAAGATACATTCTTGTTGAAAGTCTGACAGGTATTCTTTTCTTCCTGACCTTCATGAGATACGACGTTATCCTTGACGGACTTATCTATCCCGCATTTCTCTGCCTTTTCATTGCCGGACTTATTGTAATCGGCTTTGAAGACTACGACACTCAGGAAATGACCGTCGGAGTTCTTCTTTATTTAGCAATTGTTGCAGCGCTTGCAAGAATCGGTTCAACAGTTCTTCCTAATGATTTCAGAGGAAATGATGTTGACCTCATTGACGGACTTATCGGAATGTTCAGCGTAAGCGTACCGTTCCTTATTTTCGGATTTGTACTTACACCGCTTATTTATTGTCTTGCACTCAGTGAAGATCATAAGGCTGCAAGAAAAATCAGACGTCGTCTTAAAAATGAAAAGCTTAGTGAAAAGGAAGCTGAAAAGCTTCAGAAAACTCTTGACAGCCACCTTGATGCAATCAAGGAAACAGGTCCTGTATACGGCTTCGGAATGGGAGATATAATTCTCATGGCAGCCGGTGGACTCATGCTTGGCTGGAAAGCAACTGTTGTAGCAGCGTTTATCGCAATACTGCTTGGTGCAGTTTATGCTGTAGTTCTTAAAGTAAAAGCAAACCGAAGCGATGATGAAGAAAATGTCAGAGCATTTGCTTTCGGACCTTTCCTCGTAATCGGACTTGTCCTGGCATCATTCTTCGGAACGGAATTGATGGATATGTATATTAATTATCTCACAGTTCCTCAGATACCAAATTATTATATGGGTTGATTTTAAAATTATATTTCAGGGCGTGTTCTTTGGGACACGCCCTGAAATTTTTAATTAAACTTTATCGTTAAGGAAAACGATATAAATCTTGCTGTTAGGAGCAATAACTTCGCTGTATTCTTCATTGTCAGTGTAGGAAGAACCGCCGCCAGCACCGCCTCCGCCGCCAGCGCCGCCGCCGCCAACGTAAGCACCAACAGTATCATCGCTCTTAACACCATTAATTGTTGTAGCATCATTATTAGAAGAAGGACCTTCACCGCCAGCAGCACCGCCTCCGCCGCCGGCACCACCTGCGCCACCTGCGCCACCTGCGCCACCTGCGCCACCTGCGCCGCCACCTGCGCCGCCTGCTGCTGGAGGATCCTTCATAACGTCAAAGACACCATTAAGCTTAGCAACGTTAGGGCAAAGAACAAGACCTTCTGTGCTTACAACATCTTCGTTGTATGTACCACCTGCTTTTGTGATTTCCTCATTCTCCTGCAAGCCGTTGTTTCCATAATCAATTGTGGAAGCAACGTTGATAAGAATACCTTCATCTGCAGACCAGTCAGCAAGTTCATCAGCAAGGTCAGTACCTGTAAGACCATCTGTAATTTCAGCAGGCTTGGAAATCTTGATAGCGTAACTGCTTGTTCCGTAGTAAGCAGCGCCAAGAGCAATACGACATCCGTCGCCCAAGGTTTCGTTAAGGTCACTTAAATTATTTTCGCCGATATTTGTTCTTCTGAGAAGTCTGCCGATGTAGAAGTTACCGTTGTACCAGTAACTGCTTGACGTAACATGACCTCCGCTTGAAACAGTTCCCACATTGTCAATGATAATAACCTCTGCAGCGGCGATAACATCACTCTTATTCGCACTTGGATTCTTTCTGCAGTAATTATCTGCAAATTCGTCAACTGCATCAGCAATAGCTGACTCATTGTAGATACCCATGTCGGTTGCATAACGTACGGATTCAGAAATATACTGAATAATACCATTCTGAGTAGTACGTCTTGTTTCATAAAGAGTAGAGTCAACATAGGTTGCACGGATTGGCTTAAACATATTAATAATAGCAGCCATCAATATAACGAGGATTGCCATTACAATGATAAGCTCAACTAAAGTAAACGCCTTGAATTTTGCTTTCATGTCAATGTCCCTCCTTTAGTGTGCAGTGAAGTACTTGTACTTCGGACCCGAACCTGTATTTGTCGATGCAGCACCTACGTCATTATAATTGTTATTGAAACCTGTTTCGCCTGCATACTTATCATCTTCGTCACGGATTTTAAGAACGCTTACATCAATAGGATAGCTGAACTGATTTCCGTAAGTCGTAATGTTACCGCTAGCATCTCTGCCAGTAATTTCCTTGATATGAATGTATGCAGTAGTACCATTGTTGTTTGTAACGTGCTGATGAGGCGGCTTATGAGTGCCGCCGTGAGCATCGTCAAGCTGCGGGTCAATAGCATCTGAACCGCCGTACTGAAGATTAACAACACCGCCGTCATCAATTCTTTTTTCAACATACTTCATCTGATTGGAAATACTTGTGTTGATTTCATGATTATCCTTGTTTACCTTGGCAACACTTCCGTAAATCTGAGCCATAGTCAGACTTGCGATTCCAAGAATAGCGAGTGCAACGATACACTCAACGAGGGTAAAGCCTTTAAATTTATTTTTCATAATCTTTCCCTCCTTAGTTACGGCTGTACTTAACTTCCTTGAAGTTAAGGAACGGCTGACCTGCTGGCGGTGGTGTGCTTGCATCATCAGTCTTTACATAAGCAACAGAACCCTTACTTGAACCACCTGTGTCATATGTATCCGCAAGAATAGAACCAAGAATTGTGAAGTCATAGCTTTGACGCTTATTTACATCATACGACACATTATTGTAATACATTCTGGATATAAACGATGACCTACCACTTGTACTTGCTTTGATTGTAGCACGTGGGCCATAAATATGACCAATAATATATGAACCACTATCACCTGACTCATTAAGTTCAAATGTAGATTCACCTTCGATATAAAATGTTGTAGGAATACTCATAAGTGTTGCTGTAGGGTCACCTGTTATAGTAGGATCAGCATTATTACCAACATACAATCTACCTGTTCCACTTTCTGCCTGCGGAGTTGTAAAACAGAAACTTGTAAATGAATAGTTACCTGGTATGCAATATACTTTAAGGGTTGTTCCTGGATGTACGATTACCATACCGCCTGAACCACCACGGCTATATGTACCTGGATCAAGGAAAAGTTCAACCTCGCCACCTGTATTGAATTCGACTTTCTGCATATACTGACCAGGTGTCATACGATATTTACCAGGACTTGTAAATACTCCACCTGTTGCACTTGTAATCTGCATTGCTCCTGCAGCTTCAGCATTATAATACTCGTGAATTCTCTGCTGAGAATAAATCTGATTATCAAAATCTTCCTGAGAAGTAAATGCATACTCAGAAGCAGTAATACATCCTTCACTCATATCGTGATAACGATAGAACTGTGTATAAAGAGCACCCCTTGTAGGAATAACCTTATCAATACCGTCTGGGAATGAAATAAGAATATGCTCATCAGACGTTCCAATTTCTTCAGTAGTCATTGTAGGAATATCTACTCCGGAAGTCAAATCATATGTTACATTATCATACGCAGTAGCAGGTGTAATTGTCATATGAACTGTACCGTCAATCTGACCTACAACACCTGCATCATTTACTCGGAAATCAACAGTTGAATTAAAGTGAGCATTTCCCTTTGATACACCATCTGTAAGATCAGAATCAATAAACTTTGTACCATTCTGACAAGCTGTAAAGTCAGCTGCACCATTTACATAAATGTTACCATAAACATTAAAGCCATTGCCTAATGGTTTACAATTACCCATTACATACAAATCACCATATTGTGTGTAATCACCGGTTGTTTCAAAATCGCCTTTTACAAATAATGTAATAGGATTTGTTGCAGTACCTAAGTTACCTGACTGACCGATTTTGAAGTCACCATTTACAAATACAACAGGTTTTGTTCCTGCAATATTTGTAAAACCTTGAAGTGGAAATGCGTTATTAGCTTCTGTTACACTACCGTTAATATAATACCATTCATCGTCAACAAGTGTAACTCTTGTACCACCATTATTATTTTTTACAACTGCATCGCCTTTGCCATCACCGTTAGTATCATCACTACCAATGTATACATCGCCCCAGTAGTCACCCATGTTACCAAATTCAACATCACCTGAAGTTGCAATACCACCAAGAATAGCATTATTGTTAGGTACCATTGTTGTACCGCCGAGGGTAGTAACTGCACGGGTTGTATTATTTGCGCCTGTCTTAGGGCCTGCTTCGATAAGTACAGAAGCCGTTCCCTCAACACCATTTACCTCAGAGTAAGCAGTAATCTTAACCTTAAGCTTATCATCAGCTCTGTTACCGCTTGCAACAGTACCTGAAGCACCTGTATCATAAATTCTGTCAAGAACTTCCATCTTGAGATATACCTGTTTGTCGTCACTGAAATTACCGTATGTATCCGAAGGATTTCCGATTGTAGGAAGTGTTATTTCATATTCAAGATAATCCTTTGTTACAGCACCGTAGATATTTTCATTCTTTCCTGCAACAAGATTTCCTGCACTATCCACAACTTTTACAGTATAAAGTGCAGCCTGCAACTGGAAGCCCTGATACTCGTCAGTACCTACAGGTGCAGAGATGTTGGTGTTTGTTCCTATGTAACCACCATCCTGAAGCATTTTAGATGTAATTACCTCAAGAGCAGACCGGCTTGTGTAATATGCCTGGTTTTCTTCAAACTTGGTATAAATTCGCTGACTTGCCGTTGTAACAACAGTCAGTGTTGCCATAAGCATGATGATAAGTACAAACATTACAGTAAGAATCATAATGAGAACTGTACCGCTCAAACTCTGACGCTGTTTACTTTTAGTCATTGTCAACCACCCTTTCATTAAAATTTTCTCTCTTAAAATATTTTTTATTAATCGTTATTAACCGGCTTAAACCGATAAACCATTTTCGATTTATCGGTTTGCCCCGGAAAATAATCTTATTCTGCTGCTGCCTCAGCTGCAGGTTCAATCGGCTTGATTTCTGTGGTTTCTTCCATTACCTTTTCTACATTGAGAGGGAATACAGAATACATTGTGATTGTAGCTTCCATCTCATACATTGGCTCATTAGTTTCTTCACTGATATCATCTGTACCGATTGTATTGAGGATAATAGACTTTTCATCCTCAGCAATTCTGTCAATTACATTATACGCATCCTGAAGTTCAAGGTCACTGTGGAACTTAACATTCATATATGTAACACCGATAATTGCATCAGGCGGAACTTCACGCCATACACCGTTATACTTATCATAAACTTCCTGTGGAAGTTCATTGTAAAGGTCTGCATTCATCTTGTTTTCATATGCAAGAATATTTGCAGGATATACCATATACTTGGAAATCTCGTCAGCCACAGTATAGTCTGTAGTCATTTCAAGAACTTCAATATCAAGCTCATTGAGAGCTTCTCTAATATATGTTTCATTTACATACGGATGTGCTTCATCAAGGAAAATTTCCTGAAGTTCACCAATTTCTGTAGCTGTAGCCTTGAGAGTATCAATAATATCAGGAAGAGTATTGATTTTTTCATCAATTTCAGTCTTCTTAGCCTGCTGCTCTTCAAGAGTATACTTTGCCTGTTCAACCTTTGCAAACTTTGGCTTTATGAAAAGGAAAAAGCCTGCAACAAGAACAAGAATAACCATTACTACAATAAAAATTACTTTATCTCTGTAAGAAAGCTTCAAACTCATTACAAATCACCCTCCCTTTCTCAGTTTGCTGCCGCAGGTGTTTCTTCTGCGTTTGCATCTGTTTCTTCTTTTTCACGCATTTCGAAAATTACAGTAAACTTGTAGATAAGCGGAGCGCCTTCTTCAGGCTGGTCAGACTCAAATCCTGTATATGTAATATTATCGAAAATATCCTGTTCAACAAAATTAGCTGCAACAGTTGCAGGAACATTATGGTCATCTGTGATAAACTCAACCTCAAAGTAGCCATTGCCGTATGTAAGCTTGGACCACATAGCGTCTGTGCCCTCAAGGTTTGCTTCCATATCATGGATTACATCTGTTGTAAGCTTAGGAAGTGACTTGTAGTTTGTATTTGCAATCTCTGTAACTTCCTTAACGCTGTTAACCTTGTCGAGTTTAGCCTGTGCAGCGTCAACTGCAGCAATCTTCGCCTGTGTATCAGGTGACTCAAGGTACTGCTGAATTTCAGCCGCCTTTGTAGTATAGTCATTCTGCTGAATGTTACCAAAGAGCCATACAGCACCTACAACAGCAGAAGAAATCACAACAGCAGCAAGTACAGCCATTGCAAAGGAAGCGCCTGCATTTGTACGACCTGCAGCAGCGTCAACCTCGATAAGATTGATACGTTCTGTGTCCTTATTGGAACGGAACATAGCACCGATAGCATTTGCGTATTCCTTGAACTCAAAGTTTTCATAACCGCCGACAGAGTTAGGAACGCCGATAATGCTTGTTGAAATATCCATCTGTTCAAGAGCGTTTGTAAGACGGATATACTCGGAAGTATCACCGTAGAATACAACGTTCTGAATAGGATTATCACCATTTCTGGACTTCTGGAACTGGAACATTCTGAAGATGTTCTCGTTAACAGCCTCGAAAACGTAGTCCTCGGAGTTATCGTAGTCCTCAGGGTCGATAGAAGCAAAACGTGAGAATGTCAGCTGACCGTTTTCGTAAAGGTTGAGAGATACGAAGTTAGGGTCAATCTGAACAAGAAGCATAGGCATCTTAGCCTTTGCCTTAGGGTCGCTGAGAATAATTCTGGAAATACTGTTGCAGGATACAACTACGGAACGCAGAGCGATACCGAGCATTGAGAATACCTTTCTGAAACAGTCAACCACTTCGAACGGACAAGCAGTTGCCAGAACCTTCATAGCCTGAACGCCTTCTTCCTCTACTTCACCAGCGATAGTATAGGAAATGGAGTAGTCTTCAGCAATACCCATTGTATGCTGCATCTGGTTCTGTACCATTGTAAGAAGCTGTGTACCCTTAGCCTTAGGGATATGGAGCTCCTTGAAAATGATAAGGTTGGAAGAAATACTGATTACGGCTTCCTTGTCAGCCATTTTTCTGTTCTTGAGTTCAGTATTGATGATTGTCGCCATTTTTGGAATATCTTTAATATGACCATTAACAATCAGACCCTCTGCAACATCGATGGTATGAGCATCGGAAACCTTGATTTTTCCGTGATTCTCTGTACCACGAATAATGCGTATGTGTCTGTCAGTAATATCAAATGAAAGCATACTCGTCACCTCACAAATTTTTTAATATAATTGATGAACAGTTTTTTCTGTTCCATTTTGAAACTTTGTTTTAGCCTGCGATGTTGCCCATGGAGTTGTAAAGAGCCGGAAGAATACCTGCAATTACAGTACCGATAGCACCACCCATGAATATAATCATAACAGGCTCAATAAGACCAACCAGACGCTGGATAGCAGAGTCAGATTCATCCTCATAGAAGCTTGCAGACTTTTCAAGGATTGTATCAAGAGCACCTGACTCTTCACCTACGAAGATGATAGAGCAGAACATTGACTCAAAGATACCTGTTCTCTGAATAGAAACTGAGAGCTGTTCACCCTGCTTTACCTCGCTGATAACAGTTTCAAAAGCCTGTTCAATAAAGGTGTTGTTAAGAATAGCAGATGAACGTTCAAGGGCTTCAACCATCGGGATACCTGATGAGTAAAGGGAGGAAAGTGTTCTTGCGAACTTACCTGTATATACCTTTACAACCAGCGGACCAACCTTAGGCATCTTACATATCAGTTTATCGAATTTATATCGTACTGACGGAATTTTCAACGAATACTTTACTATAAACACAACAGCCAGAACTACACCGATATATATGTACCAGTAACCTGTAATACTATCAGAGAAAGCAAACAGTGCACCTGTCAGACCCTTCATATCTTCTTCTGTAAGAAGATCCTTGAATGTAGGCATGATGAATGTAAACAGTGCAATTACGATAGCTACACAAAGAACAGCAAGGATAATCGGGTACATCATAGCGCCCTTGATCTTGTTGTTCAACTTATTCTGCTTATCGTAGTAATCCTCAAGACGCTTTACGATAACATCAAGAGAACCCGAAGACTCACCGGCCTGAATCATAGAAACCATAAAGTTAGGGAAAGCACCCTGCTGCATCTTGAGAGCATCAGAGAAAGCCGAACCCTTCTGTACTTCTTCATAAATCTCTCTGAATATCTGCTTCGGAGCTTCCTTTACCTGCTCTTTATAGAGAATATCCAGCGCTCTTACAAGCGTTAAGCCTGATGTGAGCATCGCACTGAGCTGACGGCAGTTATATGCCAGCTCTTCCATCTTGAATTTATGAAGTGTGTTTGATTTCTTGTCAGAAGCTTCCTTGTAGCTTGAACAGAAAAGCCCCTTTTCATTTATTTTTTCAAGAAATTCATTCACGTCTTCCGCAACCATTCTGGCATTCTTTATGGTATTGCCCTGAACGTCGGTTGCAGTATAGATAAAGGTCTTCATAAATGTTTGACACCTCCGATATGGATAAAAATTATCATAGGGCATAATTCGCCCACGATACTTTAAATATTATAACATTTTATTATAAATTTGGCAATATGTTATTTTTAACAAATTCGAAATGAATATTCGCCCATTATAACAATTTTTTCGTGATAATTCACACACGATTGATAAAAATATCTAAAATATAAAGTGCGCTTTATGAACAAAATGTTATCGCTTTATAAACCAAGTAATTTCTCTGCATTCTTATGGGAAATAAGCTCCTTTTCCTCAGCCGAAAGGGGCAGTCTTTCAAGCATTGCCTTCTCTCTTGAAGCAGCATGCCATGGGCAATCCGAAGCGAAAAGT
>JAZUSM010000083.1:0-19958 GCA_045606725.1 Oscillospiraceae bacterium
AACCAAAGAGGAATATAACAAGAAGCGTGCAGAATATGAAACGCAAATCAAAAACCTCAGAAGTCAGGCGACGTCTGTATCCCCTGCAACTCCTAAAGCTGATACACTTGACCTTGATAAGATTATCTCGGCGTTAAATGACATTTCCGACAGCAAAACAGAGCTCGGACGCGAAGTATTGGAAGATATTGTTTCATCTGTTATTCCCACAAGCGAAGGTGTGTATGAATGGCACTTATCCACAGGAGCCGATTCCGAAACGCAAACAAATCTTGCAGTCAAAGGCAGAGCAAACTCCAAAGAAAGACCGTATGTGTATTTATACGGCGAGGAAGCGGACAAAACCGCTTCCGATGTACATAATATCTGCATTGTCAATTTTGACTGCCTACGCAGATTACTGCACAGGCTGCAATCAAGTAATATAGTCGCTTTACGAAAAGCTATATGAAAACAACCTCCTCATTCCGAAAGGAATGGGGAGGTTTTGTTTTGTATGACATCTCATCTTTTCTTATAAATAACAAGCTCAGGATTTTCGCCGTTTTCTTCGTAGGTGCAGACGAGGATAAACTCCATATTTGCGGCAACACCGAAGCACCTGCTCCCGCCGAATTCACATTCCAGCTGATTGCCCAGGTATGTAGCGTTGTCGTCCAAATACTTTACGGTTCTTCCGTTGGGAAGTCTGTATTCAAGATTGATGTAACTACCCACCAGCGCATTGAGTTTTTCCAGCTTCGGCATACCCTCAATGTTCAGCGCATTGATTTCCTCAATCAGCGTTTTCTTGAACTCCTCGAAAGCACCGTTTCCGCCGAGTTCATCATATCGTTTCCAGTAATCCAGCTTCGGCAGGACTTCTTTCAGATACGCACGCACCTCGTCCTCTGTGTGCTCCTCGTTTGCCATATTCTTCACGCAGACGTCAATCAGGTCGTCCATATCGCTGTACATATACTCGCCGTCAGCGTAGCACCATTTGCAGTAATGCTCATTCAGCATGCCGTCTTTCTCCTTGCTGATAACAGCGTCCTCAAGGGGCATTCCGCAGCACTGACAGATAAGCTCCCTCGGAGAGCCGAGAAGCGTATTGATTGAAACATCAAACAGCTTTGACAGCAGTTTCAGTGTTTCTGTATTCGGGACGGTTTCGCCGTTTTCCCAGCGTGAAACAGCCTGACGCGTTACAAAAACTTTCTCCGCAAGCTCGTCCTGTGACAGTCCGTTTTTTGTACGTAATTCAAAAATAATTTCTTTCGTTTCCATTGTTTCTCACCTCGCTGTTATTATATCACACAGTGTCATTTCTATCAAGCAACTCGTTGTTGCTGTTCAGATATAGTGCCTCAATCAGAATATCGCCTGCAATTTACAGCGCACAATTTCCGATTTTCATCAAAGCAAAAAACCGCTTGAATAGCTTCAAACGGCTTCCCTACGTGGCGCGCCCGACTGGATTCGAACCAGCGGCCTTCAGAGTCGGAGGGCGATAAGTTATAGTTTATATTGTATTGTAAAAGTTTACCTAATGTTATCAAACAGCTTAATTACGTTGTTTCATGGGATAAGGTAAAATTACATAAAACTTAATAAACTTGCATAAAATTTGATTTTTTACATAAGTCGTTCCAAATTTGTTCTAAATAATTATATTAAAAACGTTGCTCACCATATCTAATTTGGGATACAAAAAATGATTTCAGACACAAACAATGTAAATATGACACAAATAAAAATATCAGATATTAGGATTGTGCATTAGGACACAAACCAAATATATATGGAATATATAATAAAAATGGAAAAAATCTACTGATTACCTTCATAAACAATACAGTAACTCAGTAAGTTATATAAAGCGTTGATTAGATTGGTAAAATTATTCATTATACAGTAAGATATACGGTTAAATAAAAGAAGTGGTAAATATAGATATGTAGTGTACCGTCAAAAAATTAACATATATAAGATAACCTGCTGATTATTACAAGTAAACAGCAGGTTATTATATTATTTGTTCTTTAGGGCGTCAGCGATTGTAAGGAGAATATCAATGTTTGCATCTGACAAATCAGATACATCTATTACACGTTTTCTTTCAATACCTAATAAGTAGTCGGTTGTGACACGGAATATATCTGCTATTTTAATAAGTGTATCGTAAGAAGGAAACCTGTCATTTGTTTCATAATGCGATATCATCGATTTTGCAAGATTAAGCCTGTCAGCTAATTCTTGCTGTGTCATCTTATTATTTTTTCTTAACGTTCTTAATTTCTCACCAAAGTTCACTCAACCGCACCTTCTTCCTACTTTATCGTACACTTTTTATGTTTAATTTCGGACACTTTTTATCCGATTATAGTAGACAAATGATTATTAATTGTGCTATAATAGTATTATTGACAACAAATTAACAATAAGGAGGGGTTAAAGTGTATAAGAAAAAAATAGCAGTAATATTAGCTATAGTTACTATGATGGGAATGACGGGCTGTCAAAGTGAAACAACAGAAGCGGAAGAAACAACTGCAGTGACAACAGAAACTGCTACTGTAGCCGAAACTACAACAGTTTTAGAAACAACTACAGTTGCAACAGAGGTTACAACAACCGTAACAACAACTACCACATCAGAAATGATTGTTTCTGATGCATTAACAGTTGTAGAACGTGAAGAAATTATAAATACAGTTGTACAGTTACAAGACTATTATGCCATGAGTGAATTGAATTTTGGTATGCTTAGTAAAAAGGAAAAATACTATGATACAGAAATGTTTGAACAACGAGATTATAGTAAATATTTGTTTTATGATAAAGAAGTAGCAGAAAATATATCAGAACAAGAAGTATGTTATGCTTGTGTAGAAGTAAATAGCGAATTTGCATCTACAGAAGAAGAATTGTACAATATAATGCGTGATACTTTTACACAGAACTATATAACAGACAAGGACTTACATACTAAACTTTTTAATAGAACATTAAGAGGTGTAGACGGCGAAAAAGATTTTTATGTGCCATATGCTACATATGATGGTGTTTTAGGGATGGCAAATTTGGGATCTGATCGTACGTTGTATTTTGCATACGATATGACAGAAATAATGAAAGAGAACAATATGCTTGTTGTTACGCTATATTATACAAAGAAATCAAATGCTACAGAATATAATGATTGTATCATATATACATTAGTAGAAAATGAAACAACACCTTTAAAGTGGCAGATAGATAATATAGAATACAAGAGTATTATATAAAATAAATTTGAAAGGATATGTAAAATGAAAAAGAAATTAGCAGCAATTCTTGCAATTGCAATGATGGGACTTACAGCTTGTACAAATGCGGGTACAAGTGTAGAAACAACAACTGTAGCTGAAACTACTACAGTTGCAACAGAGGCTATTACAACAACAGAAGCGACAACTACAGAAATGACAACAACTACAGTAGAGGTTACAACTACTGTAGAGGAAACTACTATGGAAACTGTTACGGAAACTGCAACGGCAGTATACTATGACTTACCACATAATGATGGTTATGTTGTACCTGCGACAACAGAAGAACAGAAGGTATTGTCTGAAAAGCTTGCAGAAAATATGGATGATACGAAGCTTAACGATTATAAAGAACGTGCGTGGGGTACGGATGAAATCAATGTTAATGTGTATAATCCGTATTTCTATGGAGAAGCATATGACGATTTTAATGCAGATGGGGTAAATGAGCTTGTGGCAATCAGAGGAATGGATGGACCTGTTGCACACGCATATTATTATGAAGTTTGGTATACAGACGGTAATGAATATAAGTGTCTGTATGATGGTTCGTCAGCGTACATATCATACACTTATATAGATGATACGATGGTTATATATGATATGGAAGCTGTAGTAATGGGTGCACCTGTTCAATATCCTACTTGTTATACTGTAAAAAATGGTGAATATATTGAATTAACAGCATCAGAGGGTAAACTTGCTTTTGATATACCATCTGGTATCGGTATAGAAAAAGACGAAGTTTTTTATAAAGTAAGTTGTGATGGTACACAGGTATACATTGTACAGTAAATAAGAAGTCTGATGTGTAAGTGCAACACAAAAATGTTCTTCAGAGATGAAGTAAGCGACAGCTATTGTAATGTAGCGGTAGAAGAAGCATCAGAGGAGCTTGCAGAAATTATAATAAATGCAGAAGCGGTAAACAAGGCATTTCCTGACATAAAGGAATACTATGCTGAAAACGGTATGAAGGTATTCGGCGGCAAGTATATACAGGCTTGCAACACAGCATTTACATTTGAAAACGGTGAGGTTGTGGAATATAGCGATTTTGGCTGGGTTAGCAATAGTGAAGATGTTACAAATTATAATGTAATGCTTTAAGTTTATAAAATAGCATATTTTCAAGTGCACCATTTTATTTATACATAAATTGACATTTGCGGAAGTGTATAATGCATACACAAAAGTGGTTATATGATACAAAGTCTAACAAGTTGTTACTTGTTAGACTTTTTTGAATATACGGACATTTTTACTATTACTGATATATGGGGTATGTCATTCGGACACAAGCAAACTATATATAGGAATATATATTAGGAGTTGGTTAAAATGGCTATTATAACCGTGAACAAAGATAATTGCAGTTTGGCTTTGAATGTAAATACGCTGCAAGTAGTAAATATGTTGTCACAGCAAACTGATTACCTTACAGACAAGACAAAGAGCATATACCTATACTACAATATTGACTGTAACTGCATATACGTATCGTATCCTTTAAGTCTGGAAGTAAATACTGCGTGGGACGGGTATGACAAGGATAGTGTTATGCATTGGATACCGGCATTTAGCAAGCAAGGTAATGGCGATTGTTTAAGAGGATACTTAAATTGGCTGCACGCAACATTCGGAATGTATACAATACTGTACGGTCGTTTAGACGTTGTAGGAAACGCTAAAAAAGCTGCTCACCTTATAGTAGATGCAAACTACAGGTGCACAGCGTCTATTTGTATCGGGATATATGACGTTAGTCTATCTGTTGTTGGTCTGCAACAGCAAATTGCAATAGATTTGCAAAAGATACTACAGGAGTGTAAATATATTCGTATATATAACGGGAAACTTGCAGTTGTTGTATAGTTAGCTTTAAGACCTTGTTTACAACTTGTAAAACAATATATAAAACAACCTTATTTTTACAGTATATACCATATTAGTGTGCTGTATATTTAGGGTGTAGCCTATTTTTACAAAGGAGTTGTTAAAATGAACATTGCATACGTCAGAGTTTCAACCGTTGAGCAGAACGAGGCACGCCAGGTTGAAGCACTTGAAAAATATATGATTGATAAGTGGTACGTGGAGAAGATTTCTGCTAAGGATACTAACCGCCCCAAGCTGCAGCAGATGCTGGATTTTGCCCGTGAGGGTGACACGATTTTTGTGCACGACTTTACACGTCTTGCACGAAGCACGAAAGACCTGCTCGACATTGTTGAGCATCTGAAATCAAAGGGTATTCATCTTGTGAGCAACAAGGAGAGCATTGATACCTCGACATCTACGGGAAAGTTAATGCTGACATTTCTTGCGGGAATTGCCGAGTTTGAGCGTGAAAATCTGTTGGAGCGTCAGCGCGAGGGGATTGCTATTGCAAAACGTAATGGAATTTATAAAGGACGTAAGCCGTTCAAATCGGATAAATTTGAAGAACTTTACGAAGATTACATGAACCGAAAAATAAACAAAACAGAGTTTGCAAAACTTTTGGGAGTATCAAGACCTACGGTATATAAACTTATATCGGCATATACAAATACTTAAATTTAAAACGGGTAAAAATCACACGATTTTTTACCCGTTTTTGCTGTTTTTAGAAAAACAAATGGGATATGCGTATATACAGGAACTGCACAAATGCCTATATATAAAGCATTTGAGAGAAATATATATCTGTATATATAAATCTTAACTTTCGGAGAAAAAATGGTTAAGTAACGCATATACAGGGATATATGTTCTGCAAGCGGACACAGGTATATATAGGTATATACTTTTATATGGGGGGTATCATTATGAGCAGAAGCAAAAGTCAGAAAGAAGCACAGAAACGCTATGCACAAAAGCATTATAGGTTGGAGGTGTTGCTACCTGCCAATGCAGAAGAAAAATTGAAGGAACACGTAAACTTAATGGGAATGTCAATATCAGAATTTACAAGTCAAGCACTTAAACGAGCTATAAAGCAAGACAGAAAAATGTTGGAACAACAAAATAATACTAATCAGCAACCGAGAATGCATAAACCAATTAAAAAACATACTCAGTAAGTAGCATTCAAAAATGCTATAAGTGATGCTTTGGATATACAAAATTTATTGCCTACCACTACCCTATCCAGTTTATTATTTATAACTAATTTATGTAATGTATGCCGATGTGTACATAATATGTTGCATACCTCTATTGTGGGTATCAAATCGTTATACTGTAACAAACAATTATTTATAGTATATTTAGCGGTTGGTGTTAGGGTATTACTGTATTTGTAATAGTTTTTGTAAAATTTTGACAATGCAATTTCAAATGCACCTATTCCGGAGCATACACTCAAAAGCTGCATATTGTCAGAAAACAAATGTGGCTGTGATTGGTACAAATCGCGATACAAAGCTACAAGAACATCTATAACAATGCTGTTTCCCGCAAGCTGCCGTACAATACGATCTGACAGATTAAGAGCATTTATCTTGTCATAATCATCATTAGAAAAACCCATAGCAGAAAAACATTCTTTAACACTAATTTTTCTGATACGATTGTTTTGTTTTATAATAACAGCACCGTCACCGCTTGGGCTGTTGCTGTTTGTTGTGATGCAAGGTATACGCTTTAAATCAGACGTATTACGCAGACCACAAACTGTAGGTATATATCCTATTTTAGAGTAAATGGCTTGCATTTTGCGTTTTGTACATTGGTTATAGATGCCATTTATAATATCAATGTCTGTATCACCTATATCAGATAACCATAAGTTATCTTGTATTTTAACAGCAGGCTGCAGAATGTCATTAATAGTAACGTTGCGGTATCCTTCATTTGTAAGATTAACAATAGTAGTATCAAAAAAGCGTTGTATTCCTACCAGAAATACACGTTCACGGTTTTGGGGTATGCCATATGTTAATGCGTTTGTTTTATGGATATAAACATTATAGCCATATGATTTTAGTTCAGTTACAAATAAATCGAAAGTAGTCCTATACTTCTTATGTGTGCATACAGAAAGCACATTTTCCCATATAAACAGCTTAGGTTTAGTTTCTTTTACAACTCGCAAATACTCCATTAGTAAGGAAGAACGTGTTTTTTCTTCTATACGTTTACCACAACGTGGACAATTATTTCTATTTCTACGGCTTATAGTGAGTGGGTTAAAACTGTGATTGCAATGTGTACATATATACATACAACCTGCACCTAAACCAGCGGAACTAAAATCAGTACATGGGCTACCTCCAACAAGCAAATCTATTTCTGTGTTTACGCTGTATTTTGTGACATTTTGTATATCTCCATAATTGTGGCAATTTGTGGCATTTGCCAGTGCTTTATAGGCATTTATGGCATTAGGTTCTATTTCGGAGTAACCTACTATTTTAAACACATAATACACCTTCTTTATAATTTTGTGCACGGATACAAGTAACGTGGGACACACGCAATAGGGTATATAAATTGTTTTAAGGAGGTTTTCTATATGAAAGAAAACACAATGTTTACGCTGTCAAATTGTCTGACAGAATACCCTGCGTTATTAACAACAAAACAGGTACAGACAATTCTGTGTATTGGTCGCAACAGTACATTTAATTTGTTACATAGTGGTATTATACGTACAGTACGTTGCGGCCGTCTGTTGTACACGCCTAAGTCTGCAATTATAGACTTTCTTAATGGTGTTACAACAGAAAGCCTTGACTTAAGTGAAAAGACCTGTTATGATGCTGTTGGTGAGCAGCGTGTGAAGGAGGACGTTGCAAATGGATAAGGTAAAAGGTTATGTATACAAAAACGGAAGCTTTTGGGCTTGCAAGTTCAGGGTGTGGGATAACACAGCGAATAAATACAAGCAGATTACACGCAGTACAGGTGTACGTATTGATGAAAGCACACCTAAAAAGCTGCAAATGTCGGAAAATAAAGCAAGAAAAGCTATGGAAAGCATTATCGCTCCGTATCACGATACAACCTGCTATGCGGATATGTACATAGATGAATATATGCAGAAGTGGCTGGAACGTCATATTAAAACTTTGCAAGAAACAACAAGATATCAGTACATTCGTATGTTCGAACGTCATATTTATCCTTATTGGCACGGCAGAAAGATTTCTCTGCGTGATTTGACGATTACAAGTTTAGAAACCTACTATTCGGCTAAACAAAACGAGGGGTTGTCTCCAAATACGGTTATTAAGTTTCATAATATGATTCATACTGCGTTGAATGACGCTTGTCATAATGAGTATATCTCACGCAATGTAGCTGACTATGTTAAACTTCCAAAAACAGTAAAGCCCAAACATAGCTTCTATACTACAGAGCAATTAAAGCAACTACTTGCCATTGCACAGGGCACAACAATAGAAATCCCTATTGTTATTGCTTGCATATTAGGTTTAAGACGTTCAGAGATAATCGGCTTGCGTTGGCAAAGCATTGATTTTAAAAACAGAGTTATTTACATTAACGGTAAAGTGGTTAATTGTCATAACGATAATATTAAAGATAAGTATATATACAGCACTGAAATGAAGAATGATGCCAGTGATTCTGTGTATCCTATGTCAGATTTTATGTTTGACTATTTGTTTAGGTTATTTTGTAAACAGCAGACTTATGTGCGTATTACTGATAAGTATAATGACTATGTTTGCGTGGATGAAGTCGGAGAGCTCATTAAACCTGACTATGTTTCAAGACGTTTTAAGAAACTATTGAAAAAGCATAATATGCCTCATATTCGTTTCCACGATTTGAGACATAGCTGTATTTCATTACTTAATAGGCATAAGTTTACAATGAAAGACTTGCAGAGTTATGCACGCCATGAGGATATGTCGACAACACAAGAATTTTATGCTCATTCTTATGATGAAACCAAAATGGAAATGCAGAACACTATTTGCAATGTGCTTTTTAATTGATAGTGAAATCTGTTCCAAATTTTGTTCCAAACAATGCACAAAAAGAAATCTGCGCTGCTTGCAAAAAGTCTGCAAACAACGCAGATACGTGGCGCGCCCGACTGGATTCGAACCAGCGGCCTTCAGAGTCGGAGTCTGACGCTCTATCCAACTGAGCTACGGGCGCATAACTTCATAAAAAATTATCTGTCGGACGTTCTGCCCGACAGATAACATTATAGCATATTAATTCGAAACATTCAACCTTTTTCCCTTATTAACATTTATATTTGTTTTGGAAAAATAGTCGATTACTTTTTTGCCCTTTGCAGACTGCTCAAGCTTTTCTCTCATTTCGTCACGCATTTCACCAAGTCGGTTTATAGCTGCAGAATCCTTTTCGATAATCTGCTCTCTGAGCTTATTGACCTGTGCAATTTTCTCCTGCAATTCAAGCAGCTCGCCATTAAGCTCGCCGATATCCTCGAATTTCATGAGTCTGTTCAGCGTATCCTGCTGTTCGATGGACAATTCATTGATGAATTTCTTTATATCAACCGAAATTCCGTCCATTGATGTAATAATGCTCTGTCGTTCTTCGATAAGCTCTCCTACTCCGTCAACGTCCTCATACAGCATACGGTTTGTAATTTCGCTGTAACGCTCCATTTCACGGATTTTTCTGTCCACAAGGTTAAGCAGAGGTCTGGTTCTCATAAAAACCTCCTTTTAGAAGCCCTTGGAAGCCTGTGCAAACGCATCTCTCAGCTCCTGGAAGAACGGAAGAAGCGTTTTCAGTATTTCTGCATCTTTCTTCACGTTTGCCTGAATAAGGTTTTCACGGAAATACTGATACATTGCCGCAAGGTTTTTGGAAATCTCATACTTTTCTTTGAGATGGGCATCAAGCGTATCCACAATATCCGCAACTCTTGTTATGGAGTTGTGCGCTTTCGGAATACTCGGCTCTTCTTCGATGAAGTATATAGCCTTATTCAGTTCTGTTATCGCCTTATCGTAAAGTGCAACAACAATCTGCCCCGGTGTCATTGTGGTAACTGTCTGCTGCATATACTTCTGGTATGGATTTTGCTGAATCATAATACTAATCCTTTCGGAAAAAATCTATTAATAGCCCTGCATGAAGTAGGACTGCTGCTGCTGAGCCTGAGCCATATATTTTTCAAGAGCTGTGAAACGGTTCCAGTAGCTGTCCTGCTCGCTTTCATACTTATCGGTAAGTCTGTCGATAAGGTCCTGAATGGACTCCATCTGTCTGAAAATCTGGTTATCCTTGTCTGTCTTGGTATTTGCCATACCTGCGAGAGAAGTAAGGTAACCATACTTGTTTGTCTTTGTGGAAATAGCGTTGTCAACAGTCTTTTCAAGCTTTGCAGCAAGACCCTTTTCGGATGTAAAGAAGTCAGCAATCTTATCTCCGTATGTGGAAATAGCATTGTCGAGCTTGCTTTCATCAATTTCGAGCTTGCCGTGATCCTGCCAGCTGTCTGTAAGGGTGATACCCATAGCGCCGAGGGTCATGCCGTCAACTGCGGAAGCCATTGCTCCTCTCAGGTCGGAAAGGAATCTCTGCACGCTTGTGTCACGGTAAAGCAGACCCTTCTTGGCATTTTCGTTCCAGTTCTTGATTTCATCCTCGGACATTTCTTCCTTCTGTTCCTCTGTAAGAGGGTCATAGTAAGAACCGCTGGACTTTGGTCTGGAGGTTGTTACCTCTTCATAGAGGCTGTCAAGAAGCTTGTTGTAGTCGTCAACGAACTTAACGATAGCGTCCTTGATACCGCTTGTATCTCTTGCTGTATCGATTGTGATGTATTCATCTTCGGAAAGCGCTTCAAAATCACCTGCATTGGAGAGGTTGATGTTTGTTCCGTCAAAGTTGAAGGAATTGTTTGCGCTTGTATATGTAACAAAGTTTTCGCCGTCGCTGCTTACTGTAATGGAGCTGTTTGTTCCGTAAGCTGTGATTGTATCTGTAGCATTAGCGCCCTGAATACCTGTATCCTTGCCGAAAATATCGTTAAGGAGAGTCTTTGCCTCAGCGCTTACACCGTCGATATCAGCAGCCGCAGTAATGTTTCCAGCGTTATCGATTGTAACGATACCTGCGTCAACGAGGTCCTGCATTCTGATGCCTTCGCTGCCGCTTGCATTTACAGTAACTGCACTGCCGTCAACGTCGAATGTCATAGAAGCAACGCCTGGTGCTGCAAGGTAGGAAGCGTCAGCCTTCTTTGTTTCAACGTTTGTTGTATTCTTTTCGATATAGAAATCATTCTCGCCCAAAGTTACAGCGGAGTCGGACTTGATGCTGAAATTATAGGTGTTCTTCTGTGTTTTATCATCTGTAACAGTTGTAAAACCGAATTCAACGCCTGTAAGCTCCTCGCCTGTCTTGTCGTTGTAAGCCTTCTTGAAAGCGTCATTGAGAGCGTTTGCTACTTCTTCATCAGTGTAAGCGTCCTCGTTTGCTTCCTTGCGTGTAAGAGCGCTCAGGTCAAGCTCAAGCTCGTAATCTGTGCCGTCGATATTCATGTTGACGGTATACTTAGAGGACTCAGCATCATCAGCCTTGTAGCCGTATCTCATTTTATTTGCAATATCGTTTGTGATACGTGTGCTGAAATCGTTGTTTATTTCAGTATATTCAATAGTACCCTTATCAGCGTTTGTAATGGAAAGCTTATCCGAGCCGATATTGAAAAGGGAGTTGAGCAGGTTGCCGCTGGACTGTGACATATTGATTTCAGCGGAAGCACCTGTATTCTTTGTTTCAATCTTGAAGCTCTGGGAAACTGTGCTGAAAGAAAGCTTTACGCCTGCATCGGAGTTGTTTACCTTAGTTACAAGGTCGCCGATAGTTGTGTTGCCGTCAACCTCAAAATCAGTGCCGTTGATAGTAAACTTGTACTTGCCGTCGGAGCCTGCAACGAGAGTTTCGCTGAAGTCAACGGAGTCAAGCTTGGAAGCTGATGTAATCTTGCTTGATGCGCTGAATGTAAGACCTACAGCCTCGCCTGAGCCTACACCGAATGTATGGTAAACGCCGTCGCCACCGCCGTTGAATGTAAGGGTGGAAGTACCTGCCTTGAATTCAAATCCCTGAGCGGAATTTTTCAGGTCGGCAACAGCACTGTTTGCAGCATTGAGGAAGCTGTTCTTTGTAGCTTCGGTATCTGCGCCTGCTGTAAAGGAAATATTCTTTGTAACGCCGTCGAAATTAAGCTCAACGGTATAGCTCTTTCCTGCCTCAGCCTTGGAGAAATCAAGCTTTACAGCGCCACCTGAAACTGCGCCGTTGGAGTCAAAGCTTGCAGTCTTTGCAGCAGTTGCCTTGGAAATGGTGTACTTTGCAGCTGTTGCGCCTGCGGAAGCTGTTGCAGAAATAACTTTATCGTTTGAGGAAGTAGCTGTGCACTTCTTCATAACGGAATTTGCCTTAATGGAGTTTTCGCTGAGAATATCAAGATACTTGTTCTTGAAATCGGAAATCTTGGTAATTGCTGAACGGTAGCTTTCCTGCTTCCATTCAAGCTTCTGAAGCTTCTGCTTCTGGGAATTAAGACGAGCCTTTGTATTGGCTGACATAGCCTTTACGAGCTCTTCTGTATCAAGGCCTGACATAAGTCCTGCCATTCTGTTGGTTTCACGGATAGTTGCCATAACATTACCGCCTTTCTATTGTACGATTATTCTCCGATGTTTTGTGGCTTTCGCAGAAAATTTCTCACTTCAGCGAGAAAACAAAACTCGGGTCTGAAAATTCATTTTCAGACTTCCTGCTGACTGCGGAGCAGCGAGAGCAGGTCTGCGGCAGGTTTATGAACAGCTGCCTGAATGTTGAACCTTTCTGTGTCAAAAAGCTCGTTTCGGATAATTCTTACATCTGAGGGAGCATCAATACCGATTTTAACCCTGTCCTTTGATGTTTCAACAACAGTTACGGTGATGTTTTCTCCTATACGGAAGCCCTCGTTGTTTTTACGGGTTATGACCAGCATTATTCTCCCTCCTTTTTGAAGATAGGGAATTTTATGGGGTAATTTTCAGCGGCAATAGTCTGCACCGCGAGCATTTTTTCCGTATTGATGAGTATCGGGCTTTTAAGGTTTACAGTGGTGTCCTTATATTCTTCAGGAACAACCGCAAGAACAAGATACTGGGGCTTATCGTTTTCACCCAGCTCTGCCGCCGCAAGACTTTCAGCGTCCGCAGTTATTGAGTAATCCGCAACAATCTGTTCGGGAGCATACACTATGAAGCAGAGGTTTTCGTTGTCAACGCTCTGAAGCCATGCAGGGTATTTGTCGTCGCCGAGAGGAGAGAACATGATGAATCTGTGCTCGTCTTCAAAAGCGAAAATCCCGTGAGGAAAGGTTATGATTTTATCCTCGGAGATTACCTGTTCGCCGAAATCTCTTGTTTTAATAGTCATAATATGTATCCTTTCTGCCCGTCAGCAAGGCTTACGCCTTAACATCAAGAGGAGCTTCGTAGTTTGGGTCTGCGCTTCTCGGGAAGTAAATCGGCTCACCGAGGTATTCGATGTCGATTTCAGGCATCTGGGTTACAACGAACTCGATGCTTCCCGGAACGAATTCAAATCCTGCCATATCAGCGGCAATATCGTTGCCGCCCTGCATCTGATAGTTGATGCTGAGTGTTCCGTCAGCATAGCTTACAGCGTTGTTCTTGCCCTTAGGGAGGGACTGAAGAACAGACTCGATGCTCTTTGATTTCTGAGCAGCGAACTGGCTGTTGTCAACACCCTGAGCTGCTCCGCCCTCTGCAATTTTTGCAATAGCGTCATAAGTAAGGGAGAAGCCTTCGCCGTTTGGTGATGGTGTATAGGAGTCAAAATTCCTGTTTTCGGAAAGATCAACTCTGTAAGGATTAGCCTGAACCCTTACGCCGCCTCCCTGCTTTGCGGATACCTGCACGGACGGTGCACTGTTTGTACTGTTTTCTACAGGCTTGAGCTCGGCTCTCTGAACCTTAACTTCAACCTTGATCGGAACGTGCTTGATACTTAACAATTGCTCCATATTATTACCGCCTTCCCGGGCAGCCATCCTTGCCGCCCTTTATAAAATTTTAATCCTTTATCATTCTGGCAAATCCGATTATACGAAATCGAAAATGCTCTTAGGAAGAAGCTGTGCGCCAATCTGGAGCGAAGCATCGTAAGCCGCCATAACTGACTCGTAATTGATAATTTCCTCTTCCATATTTGTGCCTTCAACGAGGTTTTGTCTTTCCTTGAGGTTAAATCTGTAATCATCTGTCTTGCTGAGCTGGAAGTCAATGCTTGACTGCTTTGTTCCGAGTCGTGCAATCTGAGTGAGGATATGGTTGTTAGCAGTATTTGCACGGTCAATGATAGCGTTTATGGTTCCTCTGTCGTTCTCTCTCATTGCAGCAGCAACATCATATGTAAGCTGAATAAGATTGCAGCTGTAACCGTCCTCCATACCGCAGCCGAGAACCTCAGCGCCGTTAATGGAGATGTCAAGAGCTGTCTGACCGTCAACCTCGTAGTTTTCATTGTACTTGATACCAAGACCGATATCAACATAAATCGGATTTGAACCCGGGAATGTGCTTGGGTCGTTGGAATTATTGAGAGGAACTCCGTTATAGGTAACAATCTTCTTGAAAGGTGCGTCATCAGCAGCAGGAACAAGCTTTCCGTCTGCGTCATAAACTGGATTTCCGTCAGCATCAATAGAAGCATTTACTACCTCGTAAGGAGTCTTGCCGTTGCTTGTTCCGCCGAAAAGCTGTCTTTCAGCGAAGTCGATATTCATTGTATTTACCATATGGTCAGCAAGCTGTTCAACCTCGGTTGCGAAAATATCAAGGTCGAATGCGTCATATGTGCTGTTTACAGCAGCGGTAAGCTTTTCTTCGAGCTTGATATAAACGTCGTGGGCAATGGTATAGAGGTTTGTTTCAGCAGCTGCGAACATTTCCTTTGACGAATTGAGGTTATCCTCGTAAATATCAAGGTCACGGAGCTGACGGCGGATAGTCATTGCCTTGCTTCCGTTGATGGAGTCCTCAGAAACTCTGTTGAACTTACGCTGTGTAGTAATTCTGTTCTGGCTTCTGAGCATTGAAGTAAGAGTTCTTCTGTTGTTTCTCAGAAACTGTCCTGTAGTGATATTAGTGGTAACTCTCATAGAGGTTCATTCCTTTCTTGCATCAGACATTACAGACCTACGCGACCTGTACCGTTGATGAGTTTATCGAGGGCTTCATCAAGAGTTGTAACCATACGTGCAATAGCGTTGTACCACTTCTGATAGTTCATCATATTGATGCCCTCTTCGTCCATGCTTACGTCCATTACTTCGCTTCTGGAGGTTTCAACGCTTGTGAGCATGATATCCGTAGCGTTGTATACGCCTGTTTCGTATTCAACCTGTGAGCCGAGGTTGTCGCAGATATGAGCAACGAACTTTTCAGGAGTAAATTCCTGAGGGTCGCTTACCACACCGTTGCCGTACTTGAGAGGAGAACCGAGAACACCGAGCATTTTCTGGATATAGGTATTGTCGAGTTCAGCGAACTTATTATCCTTTGTAGGATTGGAAATAAGCTCCGGATAATCTTTCCAGTCATCAGCAACACGGAAGTTGTGAGCAGCTGTTCTGAATTCTGCGTTCCCGTCAGCGTTGTCATATGTGAAAACTTCACCGTAGCCTGCAAAGATGCCGTTCATTTCATCTGTTATTGTCTTTACGAAAGAATTGAGCATATCGCGGTAGTATTCGATACCCTGATAGGAATTTGTGATATCAGTGGAACTGATTTCGTTGCCGGCAGCATCGGTTTTGACGTCAGTTACTGTTTCAGCGAAAATTCCTCTGCCGTTGTAAACGTCGAGGCTGCCTCTGAGTGAGCCTGAATCGAGAAGATAAGCACCATTTTCCACGCCTGTGATGTTTACAGTAGCGCCTGCGTTGCCTTCTCTTACAAGGAACTGTGACTTTCCGCCTGTGTCGAACTGTACGTTAAGGTCGTACCATTCGTCCTTATCACGGAGAGTTGTTGAAATTTCGTAAGCAAGCTCTGTCGGAGCAGGATTTTCCTGAGTAGTAGCCATCTGAGCGTAATATTTGCCTGAAACAACGGTCTGCTTTGCAAATTCAACAGTAAATGTACCGTCGTTTTCTTCCTCAACGTGAATGTTTCCGTACTGGGAAAGCTCATCGAGGAGGCTGTGCATTTCGTCCTTGAGTTCAAGCGGGCCGTAATCGTTCATAACGTGGTAGTTACCCATGTCACTTTCGATGTATCCCATTGTAATGTAAGCGTCCTTAATCTGCATATTAAGGTTACCCATCTCAGCAAGGATAGCGTTTACTCTGTCAACTGTAGCCTGTGTATCGCCGAGAACCTGCTCGGAAATATCGGTAAGCTTCGAGTCGTAGTTAACGATTGCCTGAACAAGGCTTTCAGCGTTGTTTATAGCAATGTTGGCCATTTCAACTCTGTCCGCATTGTCAACGGAGAAACTCTGGAGAGATTCCTTGAACTGATTTACGATGGAAGCAAAGCTTGCACCCAGTTCATCTGTTTCGATAGCGTCGAAAACGTCCTCAACATCAGCAAGAGTAGAGGTTTTCATACCGCTGTCGCAGAGGTCACCGCTGTAGTTTCTTACCTTTTCATCAAGGAGTCTGTCACGTATCTGAGCAACGCCGACAGCCTCGGAGCCCTTACCTGCAAGTGTTACAGCAGTATTGTATCCGAGAGTACCCTTTACATTTGCTACGGAGCAGATGTCAAGACGCTGTCTTGTGTAGCCCGGTGTATTTATATTTGAAATGTTGTTACCTGTGATATCCAGCGCTTTCTGGGAAAGAAGCAGAGCTTCACGCTGAACGTAAAGACCTAAGAAGCTTGATGCCATTTATATCAACCCTTTCTCAAACATTCTTTGAAATAGCGAGCCTTGAAGCATGCCCACGCTTGACCGTGCCCTTGCCGTCGTAAACGTCAAGCTCAGCGGTTCTTCTTTCAATTTTTTTAAGACGCTCCGTAACAGTTATGTTAGCGGCGTCGTTAAGCTCTTTTATTCTGAAGACAATTTCCGAAAGCTCCTTATGCTGTTCGGCAAGTCTTTTGCGGAATTCTTCGGGAGCATTTTCTGCAATCTCTGCAAAGGTAGAGCCCTTGACACCCTCAAGAAGCTTCAGACGCTTTGTTTCGTAGGAATTGGTTTTCATAATGAAGGCCTGTTCCTTGGAAAGCGAAGCGCTGAGCTGTTCAATCTGATTGTGGTTAAGCATATCCATTTTCAGATATTCGAACTGCAGGAACTCTCTGTAATGAGCAATATACTCATCAAAAAAAGCAATTATTTTATTGTAATCGGACATAATCTTTTCCTTTCGTAATAATTATACAAAATATTACTATCTGTATAACTCAATCGTGTCCCTTTTAACCCTCAAAAATTGAAGCAGCAACATCATCAGCAGAGATGTTGTAAGAACCGTCAGCAATCATAGACTTGAGTGCGGCAATTCTTTCAGGTGAAGCAAAGCTTTCAACGGACTTCTTGGCGGAAGCCTTAGCGTTTGCGAGAGCGCCTGCACCGGAAGCTGCTGAAAATTCAGCCTTGTCGGTATTCTTTGCAGCAGGTGCGCCGAGCTTTTTCCTGGATGGCTCGTAAGTGTTTTTCATGTACGCGGACATAACCGAACTGTAATTCTTGATCTCCATAAAAGCAATCCCGTCCTTTCGTGTCTGCATTGGCGTACAGACATAGTTTCAGTGATAAAAATCCCTCTATTAGTTTTATCGGCATAACCTGAAAAAACTTTAATAAAAAAATATATTTTCCCCGAAAAAATTTTTTGCGCTGTTAATAACTTTTTGCATTTATACTTTAAGTATAATCCTATTGCTTTGATACACAATTCAGAGGCGGCATTTTTGTCAAAATGACGGTTTAATGTTATTATTTTAACGTTGTATTGACTGCGTTGACGGATTATTGTAAAATAAATATGAATGATAATATCAGGGAAGTGACTTGAACTATGGCAGATTTCCGTTTTTGTAAAACAGCAGCCGCAGCAGCCGTTGCGCTTGTTATGTGTTCATGCTCCGCAAAAAACGGAACAACCGAAAACTCAGGCTTCTTTTTTGACACCTACTCCCACATGAATGCTTGTGGGAGTAATTCCGAAACCACAATGGAAGCGCTTACACAAAAATTCACCGAGCTTGATGCAGCGTTCTCTCTTTGTTACACAACAACAGCAAGGCTTCTTCCTGACAATAAAGCGTATTCGGACTGCCTCGGCAAAAGCCGTGCGCTTTCGGATAAATACGGAAGCGGCATTGACGTTACCTGCGGTGAGCTTACTGCGGTATGGGGCATTTCCACGGATAACCCGAGAGTGCCGTCCGAAAGTGAAATACTGGAAGCGCTTACATCAATTTCCGCTGATGACAGCTTTGCCGAAACAACCATGCTGGATTTCGGTGCTGTTGCAAAAGGCTATGCCTGCGACGAGGCTTATGAATTGCTGAAAACAACCTATACGGAGTACGCAACCGTTTCTCTCGGCTCATCAACGCTTCTGTACGGCGCAAAGCCGAACGGAAAATTCCGTGCAGGGGTAATAAATCCCGATAAAAGTGAGGGCTACTTGGGAATAATCGAAACGGATGCCGCATTTATTTCTACAAGCGGCGGATATGAAAGATTTTTTGAGGCGGACGGAAAGCGTTACAGCCACATTCTCAACATGGAAACAGGCTACCCCGCTGAAACCGACCTTACATCTGTTACGGTAATAATTCCTGCGGATACGGAGGACGGCGGAATAATGTCCGACTTTCTTTCGACGCTGATTTACATTCAGGGCAGTGAACAGCTTGACAAGTGGCTTGCCTGCGAGGAATTCGAGCTTGTTGCCGCCGACGTGAACGGCAATGTCCACACCGACTGCGGCGGATTCAAACTTGATGAAAACAGTGGTTATACCTATGGAAAATAAAGAAAGAAAAGTTATAAACAAACGTGATACTATTATAATAGTTCTGATAATAATTTCTGCTCTGGCAGGACTTGTTGTGCCGAAGCTTGCAGACACAGGCGGTTATGCGGTGCTGAAATGCGGCGATGAGATTGTTGCACGTCTTGAACTCAGCAAAAGCGGCGACTACACCTTTCCTCAATTCGATGGAATGATTTTCACCGTTTCAGACGGAGCAATCTCCGTTACCGAAAGCAACTGCGGCGACCACACCTGTATGCGTACAGGCTCAATCTCCCGAAGCGGCGAGGTAATTGTCTGCGTGCCGAACAAGGCGGCGGTAACAATCGAAAGCAACAAACAGAGCGAATTAGACGTGGTACTGAAATGATTGGATTAAAACCTGAAAAGGTTTCGGCGGCAAGGTACGTTGCGGTAATGGGTATGCTCTTTGCGGCAACTGCGGCGCTGAACCTTGTAGAAAGCATTTTGTCGGCGGCTTTGCCTCCGGGAATGAGAGTGGGGCTTGCAAACATAGTAATTATGGCGGCAATCCTCAGCATAAACCTCCCCTCGGCGGCGCTTCTGGTCATACTGAAAGCGGCTTTTGTCTTTCTGACAAGAGGCTTTTCCGCAGGTCTGCTGTCCCTTTGCGGCGGCGTACTTGCCTTTGGAGTAACGGCTTTGCTGTTCAAAAAGACAAACTCAACATACATATT
>JAZUSM010000084.1:0-11671 GCA_045606725.1 Oscillospiraceae bacterium
GCAGAAAAGGTATTGAAAAATAAGAAAGAATGTGTTATGATATTTTCATATTTTTAATTTGAGTAAAGGAGAGTTTACTATGAGTAATGTAAGACCGGACTCAATGGCAAGAATTACTACACCTGAGCTTGCTGAAAAGTTTATCGAAGAACAGATTGCCGAGGTGCGTGCACAGGTTGGCGACAAGAAGGTTCTTCTTGCACTTTCAGGCGGCGTTGACAGCTCTGTTGTTGCTGCACTTTTAATCAAGGCTATCGGCAAGCAGCTGGTTTGCGTACACGTTAATCACGGACTTATGAGAAAGGGCGAAAGCGAGCAGGTTATCGAGGTTTTCAGAAACCAGCTTGACGCTAACCTTATCTATATTGACGCTACAGACCGTTTCCTTGACCTTCTTGCAGGCGTTTCAGAGCCTGAAAAGAAGCGTAAGATTATCGGCGGCGAATTCATCAAGGTGTTTGACGAAGAAGCAGGTAAACTCGAAGGTATCTCTTTCCTTGCTCAGGGTACAATCTACCCCGATATTCTCGAAAGCGACGGCGTAAAGGCTCACCACAACGTTGGCGGCCTGCCTGAAGATATGCAGTTTGAACTTGTTGAACCTGTAAAGCTTCTTTACAAGGACGAGGTTCGTGTTGTGGGCAAGGCTCTTGGCCTTCCTGCATCAATGGTTGACCGTCAGCCATTCCCTGGCCCTGGTCTTGGTGTAAGATGCCTCGGTGCAATCACACGTGACCGCCTTAACGCTCTCCGTGAAGCTGACGCTATTCTCCGTGAAGAATTCGACAACGCAAAGCTCAATGAAACTGTATGGCAGTATTTCATTGCTGTTCCAGATATGAAGAGCGTTGGTGTTAAGGACAGCAAGCGTTACGAAGGCTGGCCTGCTATAATCCGTGCTGTAAATACAACAGACGCTATGAGCGCTACAATTGAGGAAATTCCTTACGAGCTTCTCCACAAGATTACTGCTCGTATCACTTCCGAGGTTGAAGGTATCAACCGTGTTCTCTACGACCTTACACCAAAGCCGATTGGTACTATTGAGTGGGAATAATCCCCTCGCTACATAATTACGTTTAGTTTGAATTCCAATAAATGAAAGGAAGTTATCACTATGGAAAAGATTTACACAGGCAAAACAAAGGACGTTTACAAGCTTGAAAACGGCAATGTAATGCTCAAGTTCAAGGACGACTGCACAGGCAAGGACGGCGTTTTTGATCCGGGCGAGAATACTGTTGGTCTTACAATCGACGGTATCGGCAAGGCTAATCTCCAGACTTCCGTTTACTATTTTGAAATGCTCAAGAATGCAGGCATCAAAACTCACTACGTAAGCGCTGACATCGACAACGCTACAATGGAAGTTCTCCCTGCAACTGTTTTCGGTCACGGTCTTGAAGTTATCTGCCGTCTTGTTGCTACAGGCAGCTTCATCAGAAGATACGGCGAATACATGGCTGACGGTACTGTTATCGACGGCGGTTATGTTGAATGCACATTCAAGAACGACGAAAAGGGCGACCCGCTCGTAACAAGTGAAGGTCTTGAAGTTCTCGGCGTTATGAACAAGGCTATGTTCGAAAGCATGAAGGAACAGACTCTCAAGATTACAAAGATTGTTGCTGACGACCTCAAGACAATCGGTCTTGACCTCTGGGATATCAAGTTCGAATTCGGTTACAACAACGATGAAGTTATCCTCATCGACGAAATTGCTTCCGGTAACATGCGTGTTTACAAGGACGGCAAGATTGTTGACCCTGTTGAACTTACAAAGCTTATCAACAACAGATAATTTATTTCAGCAAGATAAAAACCGCTTCCTGTTCCGGGGAGCGGTTTTCTGATGCACGGAAAAGGTATGTATGGCCAATTCCGGTTATTTGTGTGATAAATCCGGAGCAGGAAACCGTTAAGGTGTCCGCTTTTTTGTACTGTGTATGCTTTACATTTTGTGCGTTTTGTGCTATAATTTATTCTATTATGTAATATTACGGAGTTGTAAAATGATAAGAAAATTTGAAACGTCTGACATCGAGCGTATAATGGAAATATGGATTGACTCAAACATCAACGCTCACAGCTTTATTTCTGAGGAGTACTGGGAGAGTCACTTTGACGGCGCAAGGGAAGCTATTTCTGCCGCAGAGGTTTATGTGTATGAAATCAATGGCGCAATTGTCGCTTTTATGGGAATAAAAAATCGTCATATCGAGGGCATTTTTGTTGACTCGGAGTACAGATCACAGGGTATCGGAAAAGCACTTCTCGATTATGCAAAAGCTCTTTACAACAAGCTTACCCTGAGCGTTTACAAGCGTAATGCAAGGGCAGCAGAATTCTATCTGCGTGAGGGCTTTTCCTCTGACCGTGAGCAGATGGACCTGGACACCTGCGAAACGGAAATTTTTATGAAGTGGGAAAATGGTGAGGCTAAAAATGAAAAACTCAATTCTTACAGGAACATTTTTTCATCGTGATGCACTTGAAGTTGCTCCCGACCTTGTGGGTAAGCTTATTGTTCGTACCCTTGATGACGGAAGCGAGGTTACGCTTCGCATAACTGAAACGGAGGCTTATCGGGGCGAGGAGGATACAGCCTGTCACGCAAGCAAGGGACGTACTCCGAGGACGGAATTGCTGTACGGAAAAAGCGGCGTAATATATGTTTATCTCTGCTACGGTATGCACTGGCTTATGAATGTTATCACAGGTGATGAGGGACATCCGCAGGGTGTGCTGTTCCGTGCCTGCGAGGTTTATAACGGACCTGCAAAGCTGACAAAAAAGCTTGGTATTGATAAAAGCTTCAACGGCGAAAGCTTCTGCGGCAATCCGAGGATAAGAATTGAAGATGACGGCTACCGTGCCGAAATTGAAACGCTTTCCCGTGTGGGAATAAATTATGCAACTCCCGAGTACCGTGACATACTGTGGAGATTTGCCGATAAAAACAGGAAAAAGTGAGGAGAGGTTCTATGCTGAGCATTATCTCAGGCGGCGCAGGCTGTGGAAAAACCTATGAAATGATGAGCCGTATCGAGGTCGCCGTAAAGGCTGACAAGGACGTGCTTGTAATAATTCCCGACCAGTTTTCCTTTGAGTTTGACCGTGCGCTTTATGAGCGTATCGGCATGACTTTGTTCAATCGTGTCAATGTGCTTTCCTTTGCAAGAACTGCAAAGGATATTTTTATAAAGCACGGTGGTCTGAAGGGCAGATATGCCGATGATATTGTAAAAAATATCATGATGTTCCGCACGCTGAAATTCCTTTCCGAAAGGGAGGGACTCTGCTTCTACAACCGTCAGGCAAAGTCTCCGATGTTTGTGGAAAGCGGACTCGATATCGTCAAGGAACTGACCCTCAGCGGAGTAACTCCCGAACAGCTTACCGACTGCGTTAACGTGCTTGATGAAAGCATCCGTGACAAGGCGGCGGATATTGCACTGATTTATTCGGAGTATGAAAAGCTTCTTTCCGCAAGCGGCTACAAGGACGGCGAGGGTGATATTTCCGAAGCGGCAAAGCGTGCGCAGAAACACGGATATTTTAACGGGAAAACCGTGTTCATCGATTCGTTCAAAAGCTTTACAGCAGACGAATACGCTTTCCTTGAAGCTGTAATTTCACAGAGCGAAAGCACAACAATCTGCCTTTGTACAGCTGACGAAAAAGCAAAGGATTTTTCAATATTTGAAACCGTAAACAAGACAAGAAGCAAGCTTGTACGCATTGCGCAGGAACATGGTGTTGAGGTTGAAACAGCAATGCTTCATCAGACAAAGCGTTTTGTAAATCCTGAGCTTGAATTCCTCAGCGGAAACATTCTTCGGTATGTAAGAGGGGAATATAACGGCAAATGTGACGGTGTAAGAGTGTATAATTCCTCCGATAGCTACGGTGAGGGTGACTTTGTCTGTTCCGAAATACGCAGGCTTGTTATGGAGGACGGGTATAACTACAAGGATATAGCTGTACTTGCCCGTCAGAAGGAAAATTATTCCTCAGTTATGGAAAGTGCCTTCGAGCGTTACGACATACCGTTTTACACAGATGAAAACTATATGGCATCCCATAAGGCACTGTTTATTTTTGTAAAGACAGCACTTCTTCTTGCGGCAGATGAAAAGGCTTCCACAGAGGATTGGCTCCGCTATATGAAAACGGGTATGCTTGGTCTTTCAGATGATGAAATTGCCGCTGTGGAAAGCTATTGCTACAAGTGGAGTGTAGAGGCTGATATGTGGAGCAGCCCCTTTGACCGTGATGAAAGGATTGCCGACGCAGAGGACGTAAGAAAGCGTGTTACCGAGCCTGTTTATGCACTCCGTAAATGCTGTGAGAATTCTGACGGCGCAGGAATATGTATGTCGCTGATGGATTTCTTTGATGAAATCGGATTGGCAGGAACACTCTGCGGCATGTATGATAATTGCTCAACCGAGGACGCTGCCGCTCTTTCCGCTGTCCGTGAAATCAAGCAATTGTGGGAGCTTCTCTGCAGTCTGCTTGAAACTATGAACAAGGTGCTGGCAGGAACGAAAACCGACCTGCTTAGCTTTGCTGAACTTTTTGGCAATGCTGTTTCAAAGCTGAAGCTTTCGTCGCCCCCGCAGACTCTTGACAGCGTCCAGTTCATGGCAGCGCATACGGCGCGTCTTGCCGAGCCGAAAATCATATTTGTAATTGGTGCAAACGAGGGTATTTTCCCATTTGCAGCGAAACCCTCAGGATTGTTCAGCGACCGTGACAGACTGGCACTTGAAGCCGCAGGCATAACCCTTTCGGGAAGCGTCAAGGACAAGCTTGCTGAGGAACGCTTCGTTGCGTACTCCGTGCTTTCGGGTGCGTCGGAAAGGGTCTATGTAAGCTGTTCATTGTCCGACATCTCAGGCAAGCCACTCTATCCGTCACTTATTATCGGACAGCTCTGCGAAATGTTCGGCAATGAAATCGCAGATAATTTTGACAGCCGTGGTCTGCTTTCATTCTGTACAACCGCTGATGCCGCATATTATCAATACGTTCAGAATTACAAGCGCAACGACGAGGACTCCGCAAGCCTTTTTGCTGCACTTAACTCCATTCCCGAATATTCGGCAAGGATTGCTTACCTTAAAAGCGTTGAAGCAGAAACGGAGCACCGACTTTCCTCTGCGACGGGAAGAAAGCTTTTCGGTACGGCGGTTTCTTTGTCGGCTTCACGTTTTGAGGATTACCGTAAGTGCCCCTTTGTATACTTCTGCGAAAAGGGACTGAGAATAAATCCACCCGAAAAAGTTGAACTTGACAAGCCGTCAAAGGGTAACGTAATCCACTATTGCCTGTGCGAAATACTGAGTGCCAACAACAAGGAAACCTTTGAAAGATTAAGCCGTGACCAGCTTAACAAGCAGGTGAAATTCCATCTTGACAGCTACTATAAAAGCGAAGCTGTAGGCGGAGATTATGGAAAAACAGGACGCTACAAGGCGGCATACCGCAGGCTTTCCGATACCCTTACCGATATACTTGTAAGACTTTCTGATGAGTTCAGGCAGAGTAGCTTTGTCCCAAGTGAGTTTGAGTATAAAATCGGCAGGGACGGCAGTGAAAAGGCACTGAAGCTTGTTACCGAAAAGGGAATAACCGTGTATTTTGAGGGCACTGTTGACCGTGTTGACGTGTACGAAAAGGACGGGAAAACATACATAAGAGTTATCGACTACAAGTCGGGTGTGAAGGAATTCAGGTTTGAGGATTTGCTCTACGGAATAAATATGCAGATGCTCCTGTATCTGTTTGCACTTACTGATGAAAAGAACGGAGGCAAGTACAGTGATGCCGTGCCGTCGGGCGTGCTGTATATGCCTGCAAAGGACGTTGCTCCCGCACTTGACCGTAACGATGAGGATGTTGAGAAAACCTATAATGATACCTTTAAAATGAAAGGTACGGTGCTTTGCGACAGGGACGTCATTACTGCAATGGAAAAGGAAGCAGGCGGCGTATATATTCCTGTCAAAGCCAAAAAGGACGGCACTTACTATGCAAACTCAAACCTTGTTACCCTTAAACAGCTTGAAAATCTGAGGAAATATTCCTATGAGCTGATGAGGGAAACCGCAGACCTGATGACAGACGGTGAAATTCAGGCGAGCCCGCTGAAAAACGGTAATAAGCTTCCGTGTTCATACTGCAGATACAAGAGCATCTGCGGAAATTACCCGCCTGCAAATCCGAGGACTTACGACGAAGATGCGGGACGTATCATAAGAGAAATCATGAAAGGAGACGATGGGGAATGAGCTGGACAAACGAGCAGCTAAATGCTATAAATGCCAGAAATACAGGAGTTATAGTTTCTGCCGCAGCAGGAAGCGGAAAGACATCGGTGCTTGTTGAAAGGCTTATCGGAATACTTTCCGACACGGAAAACAAAATTCCTGCGGACAGACTTATCGTTGTAACCTTTACAAATGATGCGGCTGCACAGATGAAGCAGAGGCTTTCTGCGGCACTTTCCGAGAAAATCGGCAAAGAACCTGACAACCTGTGGCTTTGCCGTCAGCAGGCACTCCTGCAGACAGCGAAAATCTCCACAATTCACTCATTCTGCTTTGACCTTATCAGGGAAAATATCCGCTCCCTTGATGTTTCAGCAGGCTTCCGTATTCTTGACGACACGGAGGAGGGACTGCTGAAAAGACGTGCTGTGGAAAACACCTTTGAGTATTTTTACAGCAAGCAGCCTGATAAAATCAACAGGCTTGCGGACTTCTTCAGCGGCAAGGACAGAAGTGATACAGAGCTTGAAGAAGCGGTGCTGAAAATATATGATTTTCTGATGTCGATACCTTATTACGATGACTGGTTCAGAGAGAAAATTGCTTTCTGGAAAGCAGGTTTTTCTCCCGACACAGACCCTCTTGCAGAGGTTTATCTCAGCAAGCTTGAGGGCATTTACAGACGTATACTGCGTAAGGCGGAGTACCTTGCGGATTACTATTTCAGAGAGTTTGACAAGGTATCCGAGGCGATTGCGGCGGAAATTGATATGCTCAGACTCATGATAAAGAATATCACTTCCGAGGAGTACGACTGGAACAGCCGTGTTATGCTTCCTGAGCCTGCAAAAAAATCCATAAGCTTTCCGCGCAATATGGACGACGTGCACAGGGAAATCGCGGAAAAGATAAAAAGTGTCCGTGACGGATACAGAGAAACGCTGAAAAAGCTTCCCGACAATATTTTCACCTTTGAGGAAATAACCTCCGACTATGAAATCCACGCCGCAGTTATGGAGGATCTGCAGGAAGTAATGAACGTATTTGCTCAGGAACTTGCAAAGCTTAAAGCAGATAAGAATGCGCTAGGATTTTCCGATGCGGAACAGCTTACAATAATGCTTCTTACCGAAAAGGGCGGGGACGGTGAAATCCGCAGAACGCCTCTTGCCCGTGAGCTTTCCGATTATTACAGCATGATAATGATTGACGAATTTCAGGATGCAAACAACAATCAGGATCTTATCTTCAAAATTCTTTCCAAGGGTGGAACAGCTGAAAGAGGCGGAACAAACCTGTTTGTGGTTGGTGATGTGAAGCAGTCCATTTATCGTTTCAGACTTGCCAATCCGAAGCTTTTCATCGACGCTCTCGAAAAGTCCGAGGAGTACACTGACGAGAATTTCAGCGGAACAAACGCAGCCATTTTCCTTAACCGTAATTTCCGAAGCAGTGAGCAGGTAATCAACTTCGTCAATTACATTTTCGGCAACCTTATGAGTCGTACAACAGGTGAGGTTGACTACACCGAGTCGGAGCAGCTTATTAAGGGACTTGACTATCCTGCGGCTGACAGAACAACGGAATTCATCACAATTCCGACCGATGATGATGCTTCTGAGGACGATGAGGATTACATTGACGAGGCATATGCAGCGGCACAGAAAATCAGTGAAATGGTTGGAATGAAAAAGGTTTATGACAAGGGCACGCTCCGTCCCTGCGAGCCGAGGGATTTCTGTATTCTTCTCAGAGGCAAGTCTTCCGCTGACAAGTATGTTGAAGCACTTGCCGAAAGAGGTATAAAGGCGTATGCCGAGGAGCCTGAGGGATACCTGGAGTCAAGGGAAATATCCGTGCTTATAAACCTGCTGGCGGTAGTTGATAACCCTATGCAGAATATACCGCTGGTATCGGTGCTTATGTCACCGATGTTCATGCTTACCGCTGAGGAAATGGCTGAACTGGCGATCATAAAGGGCAAGGCTGAGGATAAATATTTCCGCGTGATAAAGCTTGTGCTTGACGGCGGAACAGAGATTGCAAAAGGTTCTGTGCTTTATGCAAAGCTGGAGCGCTTTATGAAGCTGTTCGAGAAACTTCGTTACTGTGCCGCTTCACAAAGGCTGGAACGTTTTATACGCACGATTTACGACAGCACTGATTTCCTGTCAGCTGTGCAGGTTTTCCGTGACGGAAGCCAGAAGCGTGCAAATCTCCGCCTGCTTCTTGATGTTGCGGAAAGCTACGAAAAGAACTCAGGCGGCGGAATATCAGGCTTTGTGCGTTATGTTGATATGATAATCCGCAAGAACAGTGATCTGAAGCGTGCATCAACGATTTCGGCTTCTGACAATGCAGTTTCGGTCAAAACAATCCATAAATCAAAGGGACTTGAGTACCCGTTTGTGTTTCTCTGCGGCACGTCCAAAAAGTTCAACGAAAGCGACGTGAACAGCCGTATGATAATCAATTCCGATTATGGCATAAGCTTTAAAATTCAGAACAGGGAAAAGCTTAAATCCTACAAGTCGTTTCCTCTTTATGTTATGAGCAGGATTGAAAGGGACTGCCTTGCAAGTGAGGAAATGCGTCTTTTGTACGTTGCACTGACCCGTGCAAGGGAACAGCTTTTCATAACAATTCCCGACAGCGAAAAAATCCGTAAGAAAATATCGGGAATAAGCGATGAAATCATCATCTGCGACGGACTTACCGCCGATATGACTTCTGCGGCAGATTCAATGCTGTACTGGATTTCTGCGGCAATGCTCGTTCATCCTGACGGAGAATGGTTCCGTGACCTTGCACCTGTACCGATTGTAAAGGAAGCACCTGATGTGCGGTTTTCCGTTGTCAAGCCAGATGAGCACGACAACGATGAAAAGGAACTGCTGACAGCCTTTGCCAATGCTGAAAAGGTTAAGCGGCTGAAGAATATTTTTGAATTCAGATACAGCAGTGAGCTGATTGACAAATCGGCAAAAATCACAGTTACCGAAATCGCAAAAAACAGCGACGAGGGACTGCTTTACCTGCGTCACCCCGATTTTGTTTCGGAGCAGGGTGAGCTTACCGCTGCTGAAAAGGGTACGGCAATGCACACGTTCATGCAGTATGCAGATTATTCCGCAGCAGAGGTCAATCCCGCTGAGGAAGCAGCAAGACTTGCCGAAATGGGACTGCTTGCCGAGGAGGAGCGTGCAAGCCTCAACCTGAAGCAGATAACAGAGTTTTTCGAATCGGATTTGTACCATAGAATGAAAAAATCCGACAATGTTCGTCGTGAACAGAAATTTTTAATCAAAAAATCCGATGCTGCTCTTGACGATGAAAGACTAATGGAGTATAATAATAGTAGTATGCTTCAGGGTATCGCCGACTGTATGTTTGACGAGGACGGCGGAATTGTCATTATTGACTATAAGACCGACCGTGTGAAAAGCGAGGACGTGCTTGTTGCAAGATATGACCTGCAGCTTAAACTCTACAGCGCGGCTCTCGGCAGAATTTTCGGCAAGCCTGTAAAGGAAGCATACCTCTATTCCTTTGCTCTCGGCAGAGAGGTAAGGATTGTTTAAAATATGACTTCAAGGAGGCTTTTCTGATGGCAAATCAGTCAAATTCACGTCCCGTAAAGCGCTCGGGCGGTATCAATGCAACTTTTCTCGGTGCAGTTATTCTTGGAATCTGTATTCTTATTGCCGGTCTGAATATCAGCGGAAGCATAAGAAAGCTCAATAAAACCGTTACCGAAACTCAGTTTGCGGCAACGAATACGCTGAATGTTCCCTCTGAAATGGCTGTCGGCAACAATAATTACATGACCGAGTCGGAAGCAGGCGAGTACCTTAACCTGTCTACCGAGAAAATTATTGACCTTATTGCAACGGGAGAAATTACCGAGTATGTGAAAACTGAGTCAGGTTACTCTATTTCCGTCAAGGTGCTTGATGAATGGTTTGACAATGAGGCTTATCAGACAAAGCTCAAATATAATGCAGCTGCTATGCCTGAAGAAAATGCGGGAAATTCCGCAGAATAAAAATTTCAGAAAAGGTATTGACAAACGCTTTAAGGTGTGGTATAATGCTATCTGTTGGCAATATGCCGTAATGAAAACAAAGCAGAACTTTCCGTTCTCACCCTGCCGCAAACGGCGAGCAGAGGTCAATATCTGATTGAATTTAAGCATAACTATGTGCTGATTAGGATTTCAGTGAGCGGAAACTATTCTGTTTCCGCTCATTTTTATTATTGGGGGTGCTTACCATAAGCAACAACAGCAAAGAAGTTCAGATTAATGAAGAAATCCGTGATAAGGAAGTCCGTGTAATCGACAACGACGGTACTCAGTTGGGTATTATGTCCGCAAAGGAAGCTCTTGCTATTGCGGAGGAAAAGGAATTTGACCTTGTAAAGATTTCCCCTCAGGCAGTTCCGCCTGTATGCAAGATTATGGACTACGGCAAGTATGTTTTTGAACAGAACAAGCGTGAAAAAGAAGCAAGAAAGAACCAGAAGGTTGTTGAAATCAAGGAAATCAGAATGTTCTCCACAATTGATACAAATGACTTCAACACAAAGGTTAACCAGGCTGTCAAGTTCCTGAAGGCAGGCGACAAGATCAAGGTTTCTGTCCGCTTCAGAAAGAGAGCAATCGCTCATCCTCACCTCGGTGAAGAACTGCTTGAAAAGTTCAAGGAGGCTTGCGCAGAAGTAGGTACAGTTGAAAAGCCATCCAAAATGGAGGGACGCGCACTTGTAATGTTCGTTTCCCCGAAGGCTTCAAAATAAACAACAAGGACATTTGTCTAAATTGAAGGAGGATATATTATGCCAAAGCAGAAGACACATTCCGGCGCTAAGAAGCGTTTCAAGCTCACTAAGGGCGGTAAGGTTAAGTACCAGAAGACAAACAGACGTCACAGACTTACTCAGAAGGCTACAAAGCGTAAGAGAATCAACAGAGCAGCTGGCTACACAGGCTCTGCAAATACAGCAACAGTTAAGCAGCTTATCCCTTACATGTAATAGGAAGCTGTACATCAACCAAAATTAATTTAACGGAGGTAAAAGATTATGGCTCGTGTTAAGGGAGCAATGGCTACTCGTAAGAGAAGAAATAAAGTATTAAAGCTTGCTAAGGGTTACTGGGGCGCAAAGAGCAAGCACTTCAAGATGGCTAAGGAAGCTGTTATGAAGTCCGGCAATTACGCTTACATCGGCAGAAGACTCAAGAAGCGTGATTTCAGAAAGCTCTGGATTACAAGAATTTCCGCAGCTTGCAAGATGAATGGTATGAACTATTCTACATTCATGAACGGTCTCAAGAAGGCTGGCATCACACTCAACAGAAAGATGCTTTCCGAAATTGCTATCAATGACGCTGCTGG
>JAZUSM010000085.1:0-25359 GCA_045606725.1 Oscillospiraceae bacterium
GGGCCGTTCTTTGGCTTGCCGAGGTGAGAGCAAAGTACAACCTTGCCGCCGTCAGCGATAAGCTTCTTGATAGTTGGGAGGGCAGCCTGAATTCTGTTATCGTTAGTGATAACGCCGTCTTTCATAGGAACGTTGAAGTCAACTCTTACGAGAACTTTCTTGCCCTTTACGTTAATGTCTTCTACAGTAACCTTGTTTAAACCTGCCATTGTTATGACATCCTTTCATAAAAAGATTAATGGAAACGGGTGAAAAAACTCCGTTAAAAGTTTAACACCACATCAATACTATTTTATACTATTTCTGCAAATTTAGCAAGGGGTTACGGAAAATTTTTCTGAAATTTTTCGTAAATCTGATATATTGCCGCAGAAAAAAGCAAAACGGCTTCAGAAATCAATCAAAAGCCGTTTGTATTCAAGTAAGATTAGTTGTTGATGAGCTTGTCCTCGTCGCTCCAGCTGTAAAGCTTTCTGATGTCTTCGCCAACAACTTCTGCAGGGTGTTCAGCAGCAAGCTTTCTCATAGCCTTGAAGTGAACCTGAGAACCGGCATCGGACATATCGAGGAGGAAGTCCTTAGCGAAAGTACCGTCCTGAATGTCGGAGAGAACCTTCTTCATAGCCTTCTTTGTTTCCTCTGTGATAATCTTAGGACCTGTGATGTAGTCGCCGTATTCAGCAGTGTTGGAGATTGAATATCTCATGCCAGCGAAACCGCTCTGGTAGATAAGGTCAACGATGAGCTTCATTTCGTGGATACATTCAAAGTAAGCGTTTCTTGGGTCGTAACCAGCTTCAACGAGTGTTTCGAAACCAGCCTGCATAAGTGCGCAAACACCGCCGCAGAGAACAGCCTGTTCACCGAAGAGGTCAGTTTCTGTTTCTGTTCTGAATGTTGTTTCGAGTACGCCAGCTCTTGCACCGCCGATACCGAGTGCATAAGCAAGACCGATATCTGTAGCATCACCTGTAGCGTCCTGTTCAACAGCGATAAGACAAGGAACACCCTTGCCAGCCTGGTATTCGCTTCTTACTGTATGACCAGGGCCCTTAGGAGCGATCATGATTACGTTAACGTTCTTTGGTGGAACGATACAGCCGAAGTGAATGTTGAAACCGTGAGCAAAAGCAAGTGTCTTGCCTTCTGTAAGGTTAGGTTCGATAGCTTCCTTGTAGAGCTTAGCCTGCTTTTCGTCAGGAATGAGAATCATGATAACGTCAGCAGCCTTAGCAGCTTCAGCAACGGAAAGAACCTTAAGACCCTGAGCCTCTGCCTTTGCAGCGGACTTGGAGCCTTCGTAAAGACCAACAACAACGTTTACGCCGCTGTCCTTAAGGTTGAGAGCGTGAGCGTGACCCTGAGAGCCGTAGCCGATGATTGCAACGGTCTTGCCGTCAAGTCTGCCGAGATCGCAGTCCTGCTGATAATAAATTTTTGCCATTTTAAAAACCTCCGTTTTATATTAATTGGATTTCTATACTTTATCAAAACGCAATGACACGTTTGAATAACAGAATTATTTTTTAATAGTTTCCGCACCCTTCTGGATAGCAATAACACCTGTGCGGACGATTTCCTTTATGCCGTAAGGTTTGATAAGCTCCTGAAAGCGTTCAAGGTGCTGAGTTGTGTCGGAAATTTCAAGTGTCATGGTAGTTGCTGAAATGTCAGCAATCTTTGCGCCCATAATCTCACAGATTGTAAGGATTTCGCTTCTCTGCTGAGATGTGGCATTAATCTTGATAAGCTGAAGCTCACGGGAGAGAAGCTCCTGAGGTTCGAGAGCCTTTACCTTGATGGTGTCAATAAGCTTGTTCAGCTGTTTTTCAAGCTGTTCAACAGTATGTTCGTCGCCGTCGGCAACGATTGTAACTCGGGAAACCTTAGGGTCGTCCGTTTCACCTACTGCAAGACTGTCAATGTTGAAGCCGCGTCGTGAAAAAAGCCCCGAAATTCTGGACAGCACACCTGCGTGGTTTTCCACGAGGATGGATATTGTATGTTTCATAAGAAAACTCCTTTGATAGCGTGTAACAACATTTTACCACATTTTTCGTCATAAGTAAAGTGCATATTTGTTATAATCTGCATAACGTCATATTATAATGTGGTTTCATTTCTCCATACGTTGCACTCCAGCAGGTAAGGCCCTTTTGCGTTGCACAGATGCTCAATTGCTTCCTCAGCCTCAGCCATCGTGCATACACGCTCAGCCTCGATGCCGTAAGCCTTTGCGAGCGCCACGAAATCTGGGTTGCCGTCAGCAATGTGGATAGCAGTCTGATTGTCGCTGTAGTGGATAGTCTGCAATTCACGAACCATGCCAAGACGATTATTGCGCATAAGAATGATCTTCACCGCAAGCTTTTCCTGAATAATTGTAGCAAGCTCCATCATCTGCATCTGGAATGAGCCGTCGCCGCAGATTGCCACGACTTCGCTGTCGGGGGAAGCAAACTTTGCGCCGATTGCCGCAGGCACGGAGTAACCCATTGTGCCCATACCGCCGCTTGTCAGGAAGCGTCCTCCTTTGAACTGGAAGTTGTTGCAGGTCCAGATCTGATTCTGACCCACGTCAGCAACGCAGATTGTATTTTCAGGAAGCTTTGCAGAAAGCTTTCTGATGAACATTTTCGGGTTCACATAGCCCTGAGTTTCATTTTCGGTAGGAACTTCATTCTTGATCTGTGCGAGCTCAGCAAGCCATTCTGTACGCTCAGTACATTCAACGTGCGCACAGAGCTGTTCAAGGATATTTCCGCAGTCACCAACGAGAGGAATGTCAACATGAATGTTCTTGCCGATTTCAGCAGGGTCAACATCTATATGGATAATTTTCGTTGTCTTTGCAAGGAATTTAGGTGAACGCACAGCACGGTCACCAACACGTGCTCCGATAAGTATCATCGTGTCGCACTTTGATACCGCTTCATTAGCGGTCTTTACGCCGTGCATACCAAGCATACCCATGTAGAGCGGGTGTTCAGTAGGAAATATGCCAAGTCCCATCATTGTTGAAACAACAGGGATTTTTGTCTTTTCGGCAAAGGTACGAAGCTCCTCGGAAGCGTTTGCGGATATTACACCGCCGCCTGCGCAGATGAGGGGGCGCTCAGAATTTTTCAGCGCCTCACAGACTCTCTTTATCTGGAGAGTATTGCCCTTGACAGTAGGCTTGTATGTACGAAGCTCAATGTTTTCCGGGTAATCGAAATCTATAAGTGTGTTCTGAATATCCACAGGCACGTCGATGAGGACAGGTCCGTTTCTTCCCGTACCTGCAAGGTAGAAAGCCTCCTTGAACACGCGGGGGAGTTCAGCCGCATTCTTGATAAGGTAGCTGTACTTTACAAACGGTTCAGCCGCACCTGTTATGTCAACCTCCTGGAACACATCGCAGCCGATCTGGTCTGTGGAAACCTGACCTGTGATGCACACAAGCGGAATGCTGTCAGCATAAGCTGTAGCAATAGCCGTCAGCAGATTTGTTGCGCCAGGACCTGATGTAGCGATACAAACCGCAGGCTTGCCGGAAATACGCGCATAACCGCTTGCGGAGTGCCCCGCATTATCCTCACGTCGCACAAGAACGTGGTGAATATCGGATTTTGTAAGTTCATCGTAAAAAGGACAGATTGCAGCGCCCGGATAACCAAAGACGACCTTTACGCCCTCATTTTCCAGACATTTTACCATTGCTTCAGCCGCTTTGATCAAACCAATCACTTCCAATCATAATAGTTTCAAAAATGTATACTTATTAATTGTACTACTTTTATGCTTTAAAGTCAATGGGTAAATTATTTTTTGCATATGTGCGAGGAAAATTTACTGCACCCTATTCCATTTTCGTAAAATATGTGGTATACTTGAATATATACGTCTTGTTATCCAAAAGGAGGAATTTTTTATGAAAAAAATATGGCGCGGCTTATGGATTGCAGCAGTTTCGCTTGGCGGAGTTGTACTTGTAAATGCGGCTCTTCTCACTGTAAAAAAGGACAAGAAAAAATATATTGATGTATAAACGGAGTAACTTTTCACTATGAATAAATATCAGAAACTGGCAAGTAATACCGTAATATTTGCCATCGGAAGCTTCGGGGCAAAGTTCCTGAGCTTCATACTTATGAGATTGTATACAGGCTGTATGTCTACCGAAGGCTACAGCGACGCCGACCTGCTTTATCAGACGGTGAACGTGCTGTATCCTATTCTGACATTAAGCATGGCGGACGCAGTTATACGTTTCGGAATGGATAAAGGCTATAATCAGAAGCAGGTTTATACGGCAGCAGTAACATCAACCCTTGTCGGACTTGCAGTGTTTGCGCTGTTATCGCCCGTGTTCAACCTTATTGATATGTACAGGGACTACGGCTTCCTGCTGTATGTGTACTGCTATTTTTCATGTTTCAGACAGATTGCTTCAAACTTTGTCCGTGCAAAAGGATATGTCAAGCTGTTTGCGGCGGACGGTATACTCTCGACCCTTATTATCGTTATCTGCAACGTGATTTTCCTTGTTGTGCTTGATATGGGCGTTACAGGATATGTATTGTCCATAATTATTTCGGACGCCGTTTCGATTGTTGTGCTGACCTTGATGGCAAGCCTGCACAAGTATCTTGATATCAGCTATTTCAGCAAGAAGCTGTTCAAGGAAATGCTGAAATATTCAGCACCGCTTATCCCGACCTATGTTCTGTGGTGGATAACTTCTGCATCTGACAGATGGTTTGTTATCTCACTTTGCGGCGAGGATACCAACGGTATCTACAGCGCTGCTTACAAAATCCCGTCGCTGCTGATGATGTTCACAACGCTTTTCTATCAGGCATGGCAGATGTCGGCAATCGAAAACCGCAACGACAGCGGTCTTGCAAAGTTCTACACCAAAATCTACGGCGCATACAGCTCCCTGCTTATGATTGCGGCGGCAGGCGTTATAATGCTTGTGAAGCCGCTTACATATCTGCTTGTTGACAATGACCCGTCGAAGAATTTTACATTTGCTTACCACTACACTCCGATACTGGTTATTGCAATGGTTTTCCAGTGCCTCTGCCAGTTTACTTCAAGCGTTTACAATGTAAAGAAGAAGTCTGTCAACTCCATGCTGACAAGCCTGATTGCGGCGGTTGTAAATATTATTTTCAACTTTATTCTTATCCCCGATTACGGCGCTTATGGTGCGGCAATCGCAACAGCGGCGGCTTATGCGGCTTGCTTCGCAATAAGAATTATCGATGTGAGAATTCATATACCGTTCAAGGTAAGCCACTTCAGAATTATCGTAAATACAATTGTAATCAGCTACATGGCTTTCGTTGCAATCAAGGAACCGAAGCTCATGTGGGTACAGCTTATAGTGCTGTTTATTGCGGTAACAATATTCAACTTTGAGGCAGTACTGAGCACACTTCGCAAGGTACTTAACAGAGTTGCCCCAAAAAATGAAAATACTGCGGAAGGAACGAATTAATATGATTAAAGTACAGGAATTCCACAAGGACTACAAAAGATGGGCATGGCAGATCAATGATAACATCAGCTATGCTGAGGACATTGTTCTCTTTAAGCTTGACGCAAAGAACACAAGCTATGTTTTCGGTGCAACCGATGACGGCTACCTTATTCACGCTTACTACGGCAAGAAAATCGAGGACGATGACCTTACATATCTTCTCCGTCTTACTGAAAATCCATGGACTCTAAAAACAAATGCACGTGACAAGGGAACGTTTATGGACGCTCACGCTTTTGAGTATCCCTGCCACGGCACAGGCGACTACCGTGAACCATGTCTTATGGTTATGGACGACCAGGGTATGACTACAACCGACCTTCGCTACGTTTCCCACAAGGTTTACAAGGGCAAGCCCGTACTTGAAGGTATGCCTGCAACATTCGCAAACGAGAACGAGGCTGAAACCCTTGAAATTACCTGCGTTGACAAGCACACAGGCCTTGAAGCCGTTCTTGTTTACACAGCGTTCAATGACCTTGACGTTATCACAAGAAGCGTCCGCCTCAAGAACAATGGTACAGCACCTCTCAACGTAAAGAGAGTGCTTTCCGCCTGCGTTGATTTTGACAATGACCAGTACGACTTCATCACCCTCAATGGCAGCTGGGCAAGAGAGCGTGTTATGGAAAGATGCAGACTTCACCACGGTAAGCAGGGCGTTGATTCCGTAAAGGGTGAGTCCTCACATCAGAATAATCCGTTTGTAGCACTCGTTTCTCACACAGCTGACGAAGACAACGGAGAGGCTTACGGCTTCAACTTTGTATACAGCGGTAACTTCTTCGCTCAGGCTGAGGTTACACAGCATAAGTATACCCGCCTTGTAATGGGTATCAACCACTTTGATTTCAACTGGCTTCTTGAAGCTGGCGAGGAATTTGTTGCTCCTGAGGTTGTAATGGTATATTCAAGCGAGGGTATCGGTGCAATGTCCCGTACCTTCCACGACCTTTACCGTGAACACCTTATCCGCGGCGAATACAAGGACAAGCGTCGTCCTATCCTCATCAACAACTGGGAGGCTACATACTTCAACTTTGACACAGAAAAGCTTATCGACATCGCAAAGGAAGCTTCCAAGCTCGGCATCGAAATGCTTGTTATGGACGACGGCTGGTTCGGTCACCGTGACTCCGACAACAGTTCCCTCGGTGACTGGTTCGTGTACGAAAAGAAAATCAAGGGCGGTCTGAAATACCTTGTTGACGAGGTCAACAAGCTTGGTATGAAGTTCGGTATATGGTTTGAGCCTGAAATGATTTCTCCCGACAGCGAGCTCTACAAGGCACACCCGGAATGGGCAATCCAGGTTCAGGGCAGAGAGCTTTCAATGTCCCGTGAACAGTACGTTCTCGACTACTCCAACAAGGAAGTACGTGACCATATCTATGGTATGATGAAGAAAATCCTCGACAGCGCAAACATCGAGTACATCAAGTGGGATATGAACCGCCAGCTTACTGAAGTCGGCTCAACAACACTTCCGAAGAACAGACAGCGTGAGCTGTGGCACAGATATGTTCTCGGTGTGTACGACGTAATGAACCGCCTTACAACCGATTATCCGCACATTCTCCTCGAAAACTGCTCAGGCGGCGGCGCACGCTTTGACCCTGCTATGCTTTACTACTCACCGCAGATCTGGTGCTCTGACGATACAGACGCTATTGAACGCCTTAAAATTCAGCACGGCACATCAATCTGCTATCCTGCTTCCGCAATGGGCGCACACGTTTCCGACTGCCCTAACCACACTGTGGGACGTTCCACACCTTTTGCTACAAGAGGCAACGTTGCTATGGTAGGTACATTCGGTTACGAGCTTGATGTAACACGTATTCCTCAGGAGGACAGGGACGCTATCCCAGGTCAGATTGCCCAGTTCAACAAGTACAACCCTATCATCAGAACAGGCGACCAGTATCGTATCGGTAACGTATTCGAGGACAATATGTGGGACGCATGGATGTTTGTTGCAAAGGATAAGTCAGAGGCTGTGTTCACTTTTGTTCAGGTGCTCGGCAGACCGAATTACCGCAACAGACGCGTGAAGCTTAAGGGACTTGACCCGAAGGCTATGTACCGCAACGAGGAAAACGGCGAGATTCACAGCGGCAGCGCACTTATGAACGCTGGTATTTTTATGGAAATTCACGGCGACTTTTCATCCAAAGTTATCCATTTCGTAAAAGTTGGATAAAATTTTTGTTTAACTTAAAGGTTTTCGTAATGTTTTTTTGTGTAAAATTCACAAGATGTTCCAAAGAATATCTATAAAATATCTCTTGACGTATATTTGAATAATTTGCTATAATTGCTATGTAAATATATAATGTGCAAAGGCATATGGAGGATTATTATGAAGGATATCAAAAAGCTTTTAGCTGGCGCTATGGCACTTACAATCACAGCAGGTCTTTCTGCTTGTGCAAGTAATGACGGCGGTAGCGATGCTGCTGAAACAACAACCGCAGAAGTTACAACAACTACTGCAATCACAGTTGAAAAGAACACTGAAACTCTTGCTGCTGAGGAAGAGGACGCTCTGTCCAACGCAATGTCCCAGCTTCAGGATGTTGAACTTGATAACAAGGAAATCAAGTGGCTCGCTCACTATGATATCAACCCAGGCGGAAACGGTGCTTCCAAGAAGGTTGAACTTGAGCTTTTCGAAAGAAAGTACGGCGGCTCTATCAAGTGGTATCAGACTACTTTCGAAAACCGTTACAATGACCTTTCTACATACGTTCTCGGCGGCGAAGGTATTGACTTCTTCCCAAGTGATGTAGGTAACCTTCCTAAGGGTATCATCAGCGGTATGTTCCAGCCTGTTGACGACTACATTGATATGGATTCCGATATCTGGCAGAACACAACCGAAGCTATGAAGATCTATAACTTCGGCAACAAGCATTACACATTCGTTACAAACGTAAGAGCTAACTACTACGTTTACTATAACAAGGAAACAATCGAAGCCAACGGTCTTGACGATCCATGGGATCTCTACAAGGCTGGTGAATGGAACTGGGATACATTCAAGGGCATGCTTCAGGAATTCGTTGACGAAGAAAATGACCAGTGGGGTCTTGATAACTGGTTCAACGAGCTTGCTCTCATGTACTCTGCAGGTGTTCCTGCTGTTCAGTCCGTTGACGGTCAGATCAAGTGTAACCTCAACGAACCACTCATGGAAAAGGCAATGAACTATCAGTATGAGCTTTACACAGCTGGTCTTGTTCTTCCACTTGAACAGTTCAACTGGTCTATCCAGCCTGCAATGATGGGCGAGGGCAGACAGCTGTTCTGGATCGGCGGTTACTGGGAAGCTGAAGGTGATCCAACAGTTTGGACACACGGAATTTCCCCTGAAAACCTTGGATTTGTTCCAACACCATCTCCTGCAGGTTCTGATCCATATCAGGCTGCTGCAGTAGAAGGTTATGTTCTCTGTAAGGGTGCTACAAACCCAGAGGGTGTTGCTCGTTTTGCTGAGTGTACAATCGTTGCTGTAAATGATCCTGATTCCATTGCTATTTCTGAAAGAAAGATCATGGATGACGCTAAGTGGCCTCAGGAACTCATTGACAGAACAAACGAAATCAACGCTCTTGCTAAGCAGTACCCAATCGTTGACCTCGTTTCAGGCTGCTCCGTAGATATCGAATCCTACACAACAGCAAGTGCTACTTCTGCTGTTAAGGCTGCATTCCACGGTACAGACTGGGCTACATCAAGAGAAACATATGCTGATACAATCACAATGCTCGTTGATGAAATCAATACTGAACTTCAGGCTAAGGTTGCTGAAGAATAATTAAAACTCCAAAACCGGCACAGTACGCCGTGCTGTACTGTGCCGGTTTCTTGTCAGAGAAGATATTTAATATTTATATAAATATCAATTTTTTAGGAGGTAAATTATGAACAACTCAAAGAAGATTCTTTCTGCTCTTCTTGCTCTTTCCCTTACAGCAGGTCTTTCTGCTTGCGGCGGAAGTGAAGAAGGCGGAGCAAACGGCGGCGCAGCTGATGAAACTACACAGGCAGAAACTGTCACAACTACTGCTGCTACAGTAGAAGTTAAAACTGAAACACTTGCTGCTGAAGAAGTAGACGTTCTCTCAGGTGCTATGGCACAGCTTCAGGACGTTGAACTTGCTAACAAGGAAATCAAGTGGCTCGCTCACTATGACCTTAACCCATCAGGTACAGGTGCATCCAAGTCTGTTGCACAGGAAATGTTTGAAAGAAAGTACGGCGGTTCCATCAAGTGGTACCAGACAACATGGGAAAACCGTTTCAATGACCTTTCTACATACGTTCTCGGCGGCGAAGGTATCGACTTCTTCCCTGGCGACGACGTTTACAACTTCCCTAAGGGTATCATCAGCGGTATGTTTATGCCTGTAGATGAATACATTGACATGAATTCTCCAATCTGGTCTGAAAACAAGGCTGCTATGGACCTTTACAACTTCGGCGGCAGATACTTCAACCTCGTAACATCTGTTACAGCTGAAGAAATCTGTATCTATAATCAGGCTACAATCGAAGCTAATGGTCTTGACGATCCATGGGAACTCTTTGAGGCTGGCGAATGGAACTGGGATACTTTCAAGTCTATGCTTGAAGAATTCGTTGATGAAGAAAACGACCAGTGGGGTATCGACGGTTACTGGGCAGAAAATGCTCTCCTCCTTTCCGGCGGCGTTCCAACAGTAGAATCTGTTGACGGTCAGCTCGTATGTAACCTCAATGATCCAGGTATGGAAAAGGCTATGAACTTCCAGTATGACCTCTTCAATGCAGGTCTTGTATTCCCAAGAGAACAGTTCAACTGGGCTGAACAGCCTGCAATGATGGGCGAAGGCAGACAGCTGTTCTACATCGTTGGTGCATATTCTATTCAGGCTGACCCTGCTACATGGGTAACAAAGATTGATCCTGCTGATGTAGGTATCGTTCCTGTTCCATCTCCTGCAGGTTCTGACCCATATGCAGCTGCAAAGCTTAACGGTTTTGCAATCTGTAAGGGTGCTACAAACCCAGAGGGTGTTGCTCTCTTCGCAGAATGTAACATCGTTGGCAATAAGGACGAAGGCGCTATTGCTATTTCCGACAGAAAGACAATGGACGACTTCCAGTGGTCTGAAGAACTTATCGAAAAGAACAACCAGATTAACGAACTCGCAAGACAGTATCCTGTAGTTGACCTTGCTTCCGGTTGTTCCACAGATATCGCTTCCTACACAACACAGGGTGGCGATAACGTTGGTACAAGAGCTGCTATGCACGGTACAGACTGGGCTTCCAACAGAGAAATGATTGCTGATACAATCATCATGCTCGTTGACGAAGTTAACACTGAACTCCAGGCTAAGATTGCTGAACTTGGCTAATTGACTTAAAGATAAAAAAATGACATTGCTTTCGGGCAATGTCATTTTTGTTTTTATTGATGTACGTTTGTGTAAATCGACCTATGACAAGGTGTAACACCGCTTTTCTCAAAAAGCTTTGATGTTGTGACAAATTCGTAACCATCTTCAAGAAGCTTCGGAATGAGCATTTTCAGCGCATCAACCGTACGGAAATTGCCCTCCATATCATGAAGAAGAATAACCATTCCATCGCAGACTTGATCCATAATCCGTCTGTAACGTTCCTCTGCGGAAACTTCATCGTTGTAATCTTCAGCACCGTTGCCGCAGATAAATGTGAGGTCAATTGTATCATACATAAGCTCATTGAATGCAATGTACGGCGGACGGAAAAATTCCGGACGTCTTCCGACTGCGGCTTCAATTTTGTCAGATGTATATTTTATTTCAGCAGCGATTTTTTCTGCTGTCATTTCAGTCATAACCGAGTGGGTGCGTGAGTGATTTTCTATTTCACAGCCAAGTTTTACAGCACGCTGCATTGATTTTTCTGTTTCGGAATTTATATTATCTCCAACAACATAAAAGCTTGCGGTTATTCCGTATTGCTCAATCAGGTCAAGTACGTCCATAGTCGTCGTAAGGTTAGGTCCGTCATCAAATGTAAGTGCCACAAGCTTTTTGGTATTCATAATATTGCTCCTTTATTATTTCAGTACAAATTTCTTCACTCCGTCGTCTGTCTTGACTATTACAGCAACGCTTTCAGCGTTTTCGTAGTCAACAGGTGCAAAAGTGATTGTGAAGCCTGCATCGGTTGTTGTAACATCATTTTCATAAGCTGAAACAAAAACCTCCATAGCCACACTGTCAGCGTTGTTGATGAGAGGAATTTCCTTGCCGTTAACGATAAGCTTTATCTTGCTTTCTTCGAGAGTGAAATTCTCGTAATCGTCAATACCCATCATATCCTCAGCGGTATCCCTTGCGCTATTCCATGATTCCATTATACCATTTGCGTCTTCATTTGTAAAGGAAAAGTTTACCTTTGTGCCGTAGTCGGAAGCAACGAGCTTGTCAAGCGTACAAGCTGTTCCGTCCATTTCAAATTTCTTGCCGATAGCTACTTCCTCTGCACCGTCGTCTGTGAATTCAGGCTTGAAAAGGATTTTCAGGTCAGCAGGGATAACTCTTTCCTTTTCTTCATTTGAACAACGGATTTCATCGATGTGAAGCATAAGATTTGTGTTTTCAGCAACTGCTGTATAAACCCATGCGTTGTAGGTCTTTACTCTGAAAAGGAAGCTCTTGTTTCCGTTTTCGTCAATGATTGCGTCACTTTCGTAGGTGTCAGTGCCGTAATTTTCAAGGTCAGTAACCTGCTCACCGAGAGAGTACAGTGTTACGCTCATCTTATCCACGTCAAGCTTCGGATTAAGCACCTTTGCTTCAAGAAGCACATAACTTTCTTCAGAGTCACCCATAAATGCCTTAGCTGTAAATTCAAAATTACTGCTTGTAACGGAAGCGTCAAGAGGCTGATAATCTCCCTGTTCAAGCTTTGAAGCGGAAATTTCGTCGTTGTAATTCTTGCGGAGAAAACCGCCGAAATCCAGTATGCCCGTAGCTGCCGCTGTCACAACGCTGAGTGATACCACTACAGCTGCAGCGATGATGTATGAGGTAACCTTCTTTATTCTTCTTACTTCTCTTGTAGTCATATTTTCTTCCTCCTGTATGCGTTCGTATAAATTCTCTTTCCAGCTTTCAGGAGTCTTTATTTCCGAAAAAACGTTATTCAATTTTTTCATATCAATTCCTCCTGACTAAATCCAGATTCATCTTCCGTCAGCATTTTCTTCAACAGGTCACGTCCACGCTTTAGCCTGCTTTTTACAGTACCCTCGCGGCTGTCGGTGATTTTCGCCACCTCCGTTACCGAGTACCCCATATAATAATGCAGGTAAATCGCCTCACGGTAGATGGACGGCATTTTCATAATTTGCTCCATAAGCTGACGATCGTGTTCATCTTCATAGAATGAGCTTACCGCCTCAAGCGGCTCGGTTTTGTGACGTATACGGAAGCGGCAGGCGTTCTTGCATTCATTCACCGTAACTGTTATAAGCCAGGCTTTCAGGTGTTCAGGCTCTTTCAGGAGCATTGCCATATTCCTGTACAATTTCAGAAATACGTTCTGGTAACAGTCCTCGGCGTCCTGCCTGTTTCCGAGGCGAACCAGGCACAGACCCGTTACCATATCCGAATAATCCTCCACAGCCTTGTCAAAAAGCTGCTTTTCCATTTCCGTCACAAAATCACCTTCTTTCTTGCTCAATCTGTAAGTAACACACCGCATAACAGGGAAAGGTTGCATAAGAAGAAAAAATTTTTCAAAAATATTTTACCACATATTTCAGATCACTTCAACAGTTACAGAAAAATCCGAGAAAACAAAATCTGTTTCCTCGGATTTTTTTATTTTACTATACGGATTGTACCCGACATCAGCGCCTTTTCTTCGCCGTTGTCGTAGCGCACAAGCAGTCTGCAAATCCCGTCAATGCCGATACATTCAGCCTGTGTCACCTCATCATTATGGGTAATTTCAATTCTTTTTCCTATAACATTTGAACGTCTGCGGTATTCTTCAATGAATGCCTTGTCAGAGATTTTATCAAGATGTGCCTCAAGGCTGTTGAGTATTTCCGCAACAACAAGATTTCGTGAGTAATTATTTCCCGTTTCAAGATAAAGTGAAGTAGCAATATCTGAAATGTTTTTCGGGAAAGAAGTGTTCTGTATATTCAGTCCGATTCCAACGATTGCGTAATCCAGACCGCCAAGCTCAACATTTACCGCAGCTTCGGTAAGAATTCCGCAAAGCTTCTTGTCGCCCGCGTAAATGTCGTTTACCCACTTGATTTTGCAGTCAAGCCCGGTAACCTTTTCAATTGCTTCTGCAACAGCAACCGCCGCACATGAAGTTATCAGCAGTGAATGTTCAACGGAAAGCTTCGGGCGGAGAATTACACTCATATATACGCCCATTCCCACAGGTGAATAGAAGTTTCTGCCCATTCTTCCCTTACCCTGAGTCTGAACCTCGGAAATTACAGTCGTACCGTGAACAGCACCAAGCTGAGCAAGGCTTTTTGCAAAGTTGTTTGTTGAGTCGATTGTTTTGAATACATCAATTTTTCTTCCGATTTCTCTGGTGCATAGATTCTGGAAAACTGAATGCTCGTTGAGAAAATCGCTTTCCTCAGAAAGACAATATCCCTTGTTTGTAACCGCACTGATGGAATAACCCTCACTGCGAAGCTGTTTTACAGCTTTCCATACAGCGCTTCTGGTCATGCCAACGCTTTTGGCAATATCATTTCCCGAAACATTTTGCCCTTTGTTTTCTTCCAGAACAGCAAGCACCTTGTTCTTCAAAGACATCAGATTACCTCCGTAAAATCTCAGATAGAAAAAGGTAAAGTGCACTTTACCTTTTAAAATAATAACATACTTTCACAGTTAAGTCAATCACCTTTTTTTAATTTTATCATAAACTGTAATATCAATTGCAGAAAAGATGTGTAGCAGTTAATGATAAAAATTCTTTTGCTTATAACAGCAGTCTGTACAGACTGCTTTGCCGCCGCAATGGGAATCGGCAGCGCGGGAATAAAAATCCCGTTTCGTTCATCGCTGATAATAAGCGCAGTCGGAACAGCATTTCTGTGTCTGTCAGTTGGGTTTGCGGAAATACTCAGAATAGTTATTCCTGAAAACATATGTGGAATAATCTCCACTGTGCTTCTTCTATCGCTCGGAATGTTTAACCTGTTCAGCAATTGCTTCAGAAAAATGGTCAGCAGGAAAAAGCTTGCCCAAAGCAATCCCGCCGCATTGTACTTTAACGGTGCCGCCGCTGATACGGATAATTCCAAAAGCATTTCTCCGAAGGAAGCTGTAGCACTTTCAATTGCCCTTTCCGCTGACTCGCTGGTGACAGGGATAAGCGCAGGACTCGGTAAAATGAACCTGCCGCTTCTGTGCGGAGGTGCACTGATTGCAGGTGTAGCCGCAATATCAATCGGCTGGCGGCTTGGCAGAAAGATAGTTTCCTCCTTCAACATAAATCTTGGCTGGCTTTGTGGAGCAGTACTTATAGTTCTTGCTTTTGCAAGATAACAGCCGACCCCGAAAAGAGTTGTTTTCTTTTCGGGGTATTTTGTTGCATTAATTCAACGGTTATGATACTATTATATAAACTATACCGAATTGTAATAAAAATTTCGGCAAATGAAAAATTTTACCGTTCTGAGTTGTGTTTATTATAAAGGAGTGATTTCATGAAAGGCTTTGCAAGAAAAATTGCGGCAGTTTCTGCTTCTGTGATAATGGCTGTTTCAGCTTTCGGGGCAAACATTTCAGCAGAGGAACAGCTTCGGGACAGCTGGGTAATGACAGACAACGGCTGGACATATATTATGCCTGATGGGGCAGCCGCTGGGGACAGACTTGTGAAAATAGATGGTGTCATGTATCAGTTTAAAGGTACTCTTTCGCAGAGATATAACGGTTGGACAAAATCCTCTGACGGAATTAAGCGCCGTTATGCTGACGGATTGCCATATACTGGCTGGCTGAAATATAAAAACGGTCAGCGTCGTTACTGCCTTGACGGATATATCGCCACAAGCAATATGCAAATCGGTGATTACCTTTATACCTTTGATAAAGACGGCTTTTTCACTGGCAAAACCGCCCTTACACTGATTACAAACTGTGACAGGATTGTTTCAGGCGACGCAGATAAAATCAACGTTGCTCTGAAAAATCTTGACGGACGTGACTATAATTTCGGTGTGCTAAGCAGTATGGAGCGTTGGGAAAAAGGTAAGTGGGTCAACTGCTGGGGTGACTGGGTCGGTGAAAATGGTGAAGTGCTTGCGTTTCCGTCAATCGGGCTTTCACTTGCCAATAAAGGTGATATGACAGAACTTGATTTTCCCCTTCAGCTTTACACGAACTATAATTTAACAGAGGGATACTACCGCATTCCAATCGGAAGCTGGATTGGTAATTACAAGAATCAGTATGAGTGCTACGCAACCTTTCAGGTTGTTCCGCCTGTGGAGATGAAAACATCGGAGGAAATATACTTTGACAGCGGCGATGGGGTAAAGGTTGATTTTACTGCCGAAATAAAATCAGACAAACTTGAAAGTGGGGACTTTGACGCACATATTTACAGAATGACGGCTGATGGTTGGAAGGATATTACCGAGCATACATATTCAGACGGTGAGATTTCTACAGAGGTTGTACCGCTGGACGAGATAAAGGGCGTCACATTCATGTCTTATGGTATGCTTGTGAAAGACGGTACGGGCTATTACAAGGCGGTTGTAAATACTAAGGACGGCAATAACGAGTACGCTGACTATTTCCGTATCGGACAGCTTGAAGTAACACCCTGGCTTGACGAATACAGCAACAAGGATGAAAAGCTGACGGTGTTTTTTGATATTCATAATAAGCTTGACAGAGATGTTGAAATACACACTTTTGCGTATGATATATATCGTATTGAAAACGGCAAATGGGTTGATCCCGAAGAAGCGAGAATTTCTTATACCGACGTTGAACCCGGCGAACCGTTAAAGCTCCGGAAAGGAGAGCATACGACAATTAAGGTGAATGTTTATATTAACTATGACATTTCAAAGCTTAAGAAAGGCGAATATGCAGTATATATCAGCGGCGCAGGCTACGGAAAATTCAATATTGTGAACAACAGGCCTGACGAGAGTAAATATCCGTTTGCCTGCCTTGACGCAAATGAAATAGAAAAAATAAGACTTACCGAATACAGATGGCAGTATCATCTGAAATATACAACGAGAAAGATAAAAGATGTTGTTGCATATCTGTCACAAGTACAGGTCGGCGAAAATCTTCCGCTGGATGTGGAAGTTGAAGGGAACATTCCGATAGGTGTCGAGATTTTCTATAAGGACGGAACAACAGAGGAGATAATGTTTGTTTATAATGAGTCTGTAAAATTTGACGGACAAAGGTATGAATGCAATCCTTATACTTGCCGTGAACTTTGCAAGCTGATTGCTGAAAAATACTCTGAATAACAATCAAAACAACTGCTGTCACATTAAAAAGTGGCAGCAGTTGTTTCAATTCAAATTATTACAGCTTGGTTACAATTTCACCCGATGTTATTGTGTAAAAAATATATAAAAAATTAAACAAAAACTGTGAAATATATCAAACTTGTGAAGAATTAACAGTTTGTTAACAAATGACAGACTGAAAGTATATATAATTATAATGTATAGTATTAGAATTATGTCTTAATGAGGTTTTTGATAGAACGGTATATAGTTATACATTAAGGAGGGCTCTCTGCCACACGCGGAGAATTGGTGAAATGAAGAAAGTTGCGATTATCTATACTTCTAAATTCGGACATACCAAGCAGTATGCTGACTGGCTTGCTGCACATCTCGGCAAGGACGACGCTGACGTTATCAACGTTGCGGGCTTTAATCCTACTCAGATTCTTGCCTATAAGCTGGTAATTTTCGCTTCCGGTGTTTACGGCGACAAAATGCCGATTATGGAATTTGTAAAGAAAAATATTATGAGTATCAGTACGTCAAAGACAATGTTTCTTGCTGTCAGCTGGTATACCAATGATTCCGCAGAAGGCAAGCAGAAGCTGATTGACGAAAACTACCCTGATCAGTTCAAGGGCAAAGTGCCTATGTATGTTGTCAACAGCGGCATCGACAAGAAGAAAATTTCCGTTGCGGATAAGGCGAAGCTTATTGCTTCTCAGGTTATGATTGAGAAGAAAGACGGCAGAAGCAACGATGATATCAATATACTTGCTATTATGAAGGGTTACTCTGATTCAACCGAAGAGAGCAACCTCGCAAGCATCAAAAAGGGCATCGAGGAGTATTTCAATCCTCCGAAGAAGGAAGAACCTAAGCCTGCTCCGAAGCCTGCTGCTCCTGCACCAAAGCCTGTGGCTCCTTCTGCACCAGTTCCAGCTCCGATTCCTGAGGTCAAGCCTCAGCCAGTACCGAAGCCTATGGATGCAAGTGAGATGAAGAGTGATGCAGATGCACTCAGTTCTCTTGAAAATGCGTTCAAGGCTCTTAAAGCACCAAAGCCTGAGCCTGTTGCAGCACCTGCACCGAAACCTATGGATGCAAGTGAAATGACAAGCGATGCAGATGCACTTGCTTCCCTTGAAAATGCGTTCAAGGCTCTTAATGCTCCAAAGGCGGCACCTGCCGCACCAAAGCCTGAGCCTGTGGCTGAAACCAAGCCTGAACCTGTAGTGGCAGTTGAAACCAAGCCTGAACCTGCACCAGCACCAGTAGTTGAAGCTAAACCAGAACCTGTTGCTGAGGTCAAGCCTGCACCTGCTGCACCTAAGCCTGCCAGAACCCAGTCAGAACTTGTTTCCTCTGTAAAGAGTGCAATCAAGGCAATGAACAGCGGTTCACTTAATACAAACTATTCTCCTGCACCTACATTTGAAAATATCAAGTCTGAAGCAGATAAGGGCATCGGAAGCATAGATATGGGCAGCGGAAGTGCTAAATCTGAATCTGCCATTGATAATTCTGTTCCAGTAATCGGAAAAATCGACCTTTCTTCCGATGAGGGCATGAGCTGGGATTCTGTAACAAGAAGTGTTGAGGAAATCAAGGCTGAGGCTGAACTTGAAAAAGCAGCTGAGGTTAAGGATACTGCACCTGCGGCAGAAGCTGATGCTGCAAAGAACAGCTACATGGAAATGTTTGCTAAGCGCAGGAAAAAAACTGAAGAAGAAGCTGCGGCTTCAGCTCCTGAGGTTAAACCTGAGCCAAAGCCTGCTCCGATAGAAAGACCAAAGCCTACTGAGCATGCGGCTTCAGTTGATGTTCTTTCTGAATTTGATTTTGCTCCAGCACATGCAGCACCTGTAAATGCTGCTCCTGCTGTTGAAACAGCGGCTGTGGATATGGATGTTTACGATTTCATGGACGCTGGTAAGCCAAGAGCAAGCAGCCGTGCGCTTAATGCCGTTCAGGACCTTGCCAAGGCAAAGGCTGAGGCTGAAAAGGAAGCTGCAAGAAAGGCTGCAGAAGCTGCCGCACAGGCTGCAGCTGAGGAAACACATACTGTAGAAAACAGCTTTATCGAAAAGATGAAGATGGATATGGCTGCGCTTGCTGAAGAAAGTCAGCACGAAATTGAGATGGAGAACAATGTAGTTTCTTCTGAGGAAGAAGAAATCGACGGTTTTACATTCTCAAATGATATTGACTATGACCTTGGAGCAATCGAAATCGATACACCTCCAATCGGCGAGGTTACTCTTGAAACAATTCATAGGTTTGATGATGAGCCGAGAGAAAGAAATACCGAATTCGATCTGAAGCGCCTCCAGGAAGAAATCAATGCTTCAATTGAAAGCAATAAGGCAAATAAGGAAAAAATGATGAACCGCTATAATAAGAAGACAAAAGAAGAGGTTCATAATCCATTTGCCGTTCAGTTTGAGGAAGATGAAAGCAAGAGCAAGAAGAAAAAAAGGGGTAATGATATCGGCGCGAAGCGTCTTGATGACCCGCTTGACCCTGATGTATTCTTCAGCAGACCAACAAGAAATGCTGATTTGATGATGCCATCAGACAGTATGCCTGAAATCAAATTCCGTAACAGATAAAATCATCGTTTCACAGCAATTAAAAAGGGTATCGGATTAACCGATACCCTTATTTATTTTCAATAATCAAATCAGAAATTTTAAGTGCAATATCATTTTTGGCCGCATATTCTTCAGCTTTGGCAATAAGTCGTTCCTTGTTTTTATTTATAAGCAACGCGGCAACCTCGTCCTTTGTTTCCTGGGGCAGCGCTTCAAGCATAGCCGCCGCCATTGACGGAGGTAAGTTTGCAAGTCCGGAAATAACCTTTGGCAGGGTTCCATCTTTGTCTTTCAGCTTGTCACGTACAAGCGGCAGACATTTTGTAACAACATCACTGTAATTTATTTCATCAACAATAATTCTTATTTCCATTGTTTTTCTCCCTACATATAAATAGACGGACATCTCACAATCATAGACAAAAGGGTCGCTTAGGCGACCCTTTTGTTTTTGGCACCCCCAGCGGGAATCGAACCCACAACTAACCCTTAGGAGGGGTTTATTATATCCATTTAACTATGGAGGCGTATTATTTATTATAACATCTTGAAAGGAAAAATGCAATAGCTTTCTAAAAATTCTTGACACAAAAACAGCACAAATGTGTCGAAAAATACGAATGAAATTTGTGTGAAACGTTAATTTACAGAACAAGTGTTCTGTGGTATAATTTAAAAACAGAACATTTGTTGCACAAGGAGGGGCCGGTTTGGATATTGCCGAAAAGCTGAAAATACTTGCGGATTCCGCTAAGTTTGATGCAGCCTGTACATCAAGCGGAGTTGACCGTGCAGGCGGATTTTCCGACGGAATAGGAAGCGCTGCGGCCTGTGGAATATGCCATAGCTTTGCCTCGGACGGAAGATGTATTTCGCTGTTGAAAGTGCTTATGACGAATTACTGCCTCTACGACTGTAAATATTGCATTAATAGACGCAGCAATGACGTGCCGAGAGCAAGATTTACACCCGATGAAATTGCAGACCTGACAATAAATTTTTACCGCAGAAACTATATCGAGGGCTTGTTTCTGAGTTCGGGAATTATTCAAAGCCCTGATTATACCTGCGAGCAGATTATAGAGGTGCTGACAATTCTGCGTGTGAAGTATAAGTTCTGCGGTTATATTCATGCAAAGGCAATTCCGGGAGCAAGTCCTGAGCTTATTGAAAAGCTTGGTACGCTTGCAGACCGAATAAGCGTCAATATTGAACTGCCATCGCAAAAAAGCCTCGACAAGCTTGCTCCCGACAAATCAAAAAATGCAATTCTTCTTCCAATGGGGCAGATTACACGTCAAATTCAGCAGAACAGCTATGAAATTGTAAAATACAAAAGTGCCCCGAAGTTTGCACCTGCAGGACAAAGTACACAGATGATTATCGGTGCAACACCTGATACGGATTTTCAGATTTTGCGGCTGTCTGAAGCAATGTACAAAAAATACAGTCTGAAACGTGTTTTCTATTCAGCGTATGTTCCCGTAGGGGATAGTAAATTCATTCCTAAGACTGATGAAAAACCGCCGCTCCTTCGTGAGCACCGACTTTATCAGGCAGATTGGCTTCTACGTTTTTACGGCTTTACGGCAGGGGAAATCCTCGATGAGCAGCATCAGGATTTCAATCCGCTGCTTGACCCGAAATGCAACTGGGCAATTCACCACCCCGAAATTTTTCCGTTGGAAATCAACCGTGCACCGTATGAAATGCTGCTTCGTGTGCCAGGGATTGGTGTGAAGTCAGCGCAGAGAATTGTTTCGGCACGCCGTCAGGCTAAGCTTGATTACAAAGATTTGAAAAAGCTTGGAGTTGTTCTGAAGCGGGCAGTATATTTTATTCTTTGTATGGGCAAGCGTGCTGACGGATTAATTGTTACCGAAACAGGAATGATGCGGCAGCTGATGTCAGCAAGCGTTGTAAAGGAACTCGAAAATAACGGATACAGCGGAGAACAGCTTTCGTTTTTTGATGCTGCACCGACTTTGGAGGACAGGGTAAAATGTCTTACGGGAGAGATGTGATTTATAGTTATGACGGAAGCTTTGAGGGACTTATGTGCTGTGTTTTCGAAAGCTTTGAGCGAAAGGAAATTCCTGCGGAGGTAATTGTCGGCGAACCGCTTCAGATAAGCTTTGCCGAGGTGCGAGCAATAGAAAACCGTCATGATAAGGCCGAACGTGTGATGCGAGCGATACCGTTGAAAATTTCTCCGTTTTCATTTGATACCGTCCGTAAAATGTTTCTTTCCTGTGCCGAAAACAAGGATTTTCTCATTCTTGAATTTCTGCATAAGGGGTTTCGTTACGGCAGGAAAATTGAAAATATGCTTGCTGATGACACAGTAAATGCGGTGAACAAGGCTGTTTTTCACTGCACTCATGAGGCGCATCTGCTGAAAGGTTTTGTGCGCTTTTCCGATTATAATGGTTATCTTGCAGCGGTTATCGAGCCGAAAAATAAGGTAATACCGTTGCTTGCGGCGCATTTTACTGATCGCTTCCGCAATGAGAATTTTCTTATTTACGACCACACTCACCGTATGGCACTGATTTACTTCCAGCACAGCACTGAAATTGCCGAAAATATTGATTTTGAGCTTCCAGCAGCTAATGCCGAGGAAGAGTACTACCGTGAATTGTGGAAATGCTTTTATCGGACAATCGGTATAAAGGAGCGATACAACCCACGCTGCAGAATGAATCTTATGCCGAAGCGTTTCTGGGCGAATATGACAGAAATGCGTGAGGAACTGGCGCTTGAAGAAGCCAGCAAAAACAGAATAGCGGAAAAATAAAGTCAAAAAAGACTGCAAGGATTAATCCCTTGCAGTCTTTTTGTCAGATATCCTTTTTGGAAAGTTTGACCTTTACCTTTTTTCTTACAGGTGCGCGGAAATATCGCTTTGCATACTTCATGATTTTTTTCGCAAGCTTGTCGGTAAGGTCATTTTCACCGAGCCTCCACGCCCAGTTTCCTCCGCCGATTGTGGACGGAATATTCATTCTTGCCTCAGAGCCAAGACCGAGAAAATCCTGCATCTGAATTACCGCAAGGTCGGAAACACTGGAGTAGGCTGTTCTTATCATGCCCCAGCTTACACCCTCTTTTCGGGTCAGTGCCATATATTTTTTTGCATTTTTACGAGTTGCCTTGTCAGAGGAATTGTACCAGCCAATTGCAGTGTCGTTGTCATGAGTACCGATATAAACAACGCTGTTTTTCACATAATTGTGGGGCAGATAATTGCTGTCCTCACCGCCGAAAGCAAACTCAAGCACATTCATTCCTGGGAAGCCTGACTCTTTCAGCATTTTGCGCACGTCAGCAGTAAGGAAGCCCAGATCTTCAGCAACAAGATTAACGTTGCCAAGTTCAGCACGGATTGCCTTGAAAAGCTTCATGGACGGCCCCGGGAGCCATTCGCCGATTTCAGCGGTTTCATTGCCGTAAGGAATTGCATAAAAGCTTTCAAAGCCTCTGAAATGGTCAATGCGGGTCAGGTCAAAAAGTCTGCCGGAATATTCAACACGGGAAATCCACCACTTGTATCCTGTTTTCTCCATGTAGTCCCAGTTGTAAAGCGGGTTGCCCCAGAGTTGACCTGTCTTTGAAAAAGCGTCAGGCGGACAGCCTGCAACCTTTGTAGGACGTCTGTCCTTGTCAAGCATAAACAGCTCAGGACTTGCCCAGATGTCGGAGCTGTCCATAGAAACGTAAATCGGCATATCACCGTAAATCTTTATACCCTTTGAATTTGCGTATTTCTTCAAAGCGTTGTACTGCTCAAAAAATTTGTACTGAATAAATTTCACACAGCTTGTTTCCTCAGCGAGCATATCGGAGTAACGCTTTACAGCCTCAGATTTGCGCAGACGGATATCGTCGTCCCACTCTGTCCACATAACGTTGCGGAAATGCTTTTTCAGAGCCGTGAAAAGAGCGTAATCGTCAAGCCAGAATTTATTGTTGTTGCAGAAAGCATCAAAATCGGAAAGAGTGTCCTCGTCAGCAGTTTCAAAAAAAGCCTTGCAAGCTTTTTTCAGCACAACCTGTCTGAAGCTGTCAAGCTGACCGAAATCTGTGAAAGTCTGTTTCTTTTCGATAACCTGCAAGTCCATATCGTCAGCGGAAATAAGTCCCTCAGCAATGAGTGTTTCAAGGTCAATAAGAAGCGGATTTCCCGCATAAGCGGAGTAGCTCTGATAAGGTGAATCACCAAAGCCTGTAGGTCCGATGGGAAGAATCTGCCAGTATTCCTGACCGCTTTTTACGAGAAAATCAACAAAATTATAAGCCTGCTTGCCGAGAGTACCAATACCATACTTGTCGGGCAGGCTGGAAATGTGTAACAAAATGCCGCAGCTGTGCATAAAAATCATTCCTTTGCAAATAATTAATATCATTATACACCATTCACACTTGATTTTCAAGCGTTGGAGTATAAGTTGTGCATATAGAAATTGATAAATATAATTTGTGTACTGCACAAGAAAATATACCGCAAGGGAGAATGTAAAATGAGCTACCAGAACAATAACCAGTACAATAACCGTCAGAACAACAATCAGAGCAGCAACAAGCAGAACAACAATCAGCAGAGCAACCGTCAGGATAACAACCAGTCCAGCAACAAGAGCAATAACCGTGCTGATAACAAGAGCAACAACAACCAGAGCAGATAACCTGCGTTGAAACAGCCGCTTCCGAGGATATTTCGGGAGCGGTTGATTTTTATTGACAAATGGATTGATGTGTTTTACAATTAAAGTATCAGAACATTTGGAGGTAACATTATGAAATTAAAGTACATAGCATTGACCTTTGTTGCGGCATTAACCCTGACATTTACGTCTTGTTCCGAAGCTGAAAACACAGCTGTTTCCGAAACAACGGCGGCAGAAACAACAGCAAAGTATACCGATGAGGAGCTTGATGTGCTGGCGGAGAATATGCCTGAGATTGTTTTTGTACTGTCGCATCATTACGATGATACAAATATTCTCGGATATTATGTAACAAACACAGGTGAGATTAAATTATATGATTTCAGACAGATTGCACCAAATGAGATATATGAAATACCTGATGTTTATGATAGATTGGAGGAAGCTGGTTGTTCAAAAATTGAGCCACACCCAAGTTTATATTTTGATGAGACTACCTATCAGGAATTATTGATAGCGGAAGAAAAATTTACTGATATATCAGAAGAAATATTAATTCGTGATTACAAAAGTCTGTTGCTGACAGATAAAGACAGTGAATATGTGGAATATGAAAGCATTGCTGATATGGTACAAGGATATTATGATATTTACGGAATAAGATATAATGAAAATAATGAACGGGAGATAATTCTACTGGGGAGCGAAGGGGATTATATATTTCGACGTGATGATGAGTATGCAAAAGAACTAGTCATATGGATAAAGCTTGGAGAGCCATTTTCAAATCTTTCGTATTATGATGATGGAAAGTAAGAGATAACATATAACATATAAACGCCACTCTCTACTAAACGAACTTGTTCGTTTTCAACACTCTACTCTCAAATAGGAGGTCAACCGTGGACAAAGAAAAATTCTACACCGCCCTTGAAACCGTGCTGACGGGTGAGCATATCCGTGCGGGAATCGGTACATACGGCGAGAAAACCGTTCATTCGGTGCTGAAAAATTACTTTGAGCCTTACGCTGACGGGCACGAGCAGAAAATCG